>NZGD01000167.1 GCA_002690925.1 Rhodopirellula sp. | reverse complement strand
ATCGTCCTGTCCGGGGGTAGAAGAGTTAAAACTAGCGTAGGCATGGTATGAAATCGACCCAACGGAGCATCGTTTTGTTTGCTTCCATTTCCAATGGGGTTTTGGGCCTCCACGCCGAATATTTGGGGGGCACGCTCAGAGCCTGAAGCTCAGAGCCTGAACATGGGCGGGGTGTGAAAGGCACATCGACGTTCTTGCGGATTTTAGTAAGCTACAGGTTGCCACATTTTGGGTTTAGTGCGTTTTTTCCTTGTGTAATACTTGTGAGTCTAAGAGTGTTCATTTTAAACCGCTTTCTTCTCATTCTTATTCTGACTTCTTTTACGGGAGTTGTTTGTTCGGAGGATGGGAATTCCACCGCAACGGGTACTGGAGAAGCTGCTAAGGAGCAAGCGGCTTGGGATATCGAAGAGACTCCCGGGAAAACGGTCGAACAAGCCATTGATACAACTGAGGGCACTTGGATCACGGTTGATGTAAGCCCCGATGGCAAGAAGGTGGTCTTCGACCTGCTCGGAGATTTATATGAGATGCCGATTGAGGGAGCTGACGGAAAAGACGGACGTGGATGGCCGAGCAAGCTGACGTCGGGGGTCGCATGGGACATGCAACCTGCTTATAGCCCCAGTGGTAAACAGGTTGCTTTCACGAGTGACCGTACAGGTGCAGATGACAAGGCGGGTGACAATCTCTGGATCCTTTCTCTCGACGGAAAAGAGCCTACGCAGGTGACCAAGGAAGCGTATCGTTTGATCAACGGCGCATCATGGTCGCCGGATGGGGACTACCTTGTGGGTAGAAAGCACTTCACCAGTCGCCGTTCGCTGGGTGCTGGCGAAATGTGGATGTATCACAAAGATTCGATGCGTCTGAAATCGACAGCGGGGGTACCCCTGACGAGTCGTGTCAATGATCAGAAGGATGTCAACGAGCCGGTGTTTTCGCCGGACGGCAGGTACCTCTATTATTCACAGGACGTAACGCCGGGCAACGATTTTGAATATGACAAAGATTCCATCAAAGGGATTTACGCGATCAAACGTCTCGATTTAGAGACTGGAGATACCGAGGTGCTGTTACGTGGTCCCGGGGGGGCTTGTCGCCCCACGCCATCACCTGACGGAAAGCAGTTAGCCTTTGTACGGAGGGTGGGGGCAAAGACGGGTTTGCATCTCTTCGATCTGAAGTCTGGTGCGGTGCGTCTAGTGTACGACCTTCTGGAACGTGACATGCAGGAAGCGTGGGCAATTCACGGTGTCTATCCGCATTTTGCGTGGATGCCTGATGGTGAGGCAATCGTTATTTGGGCGAAGGGAAAAATTCGTAAGATCGATGTCGAGGCGGGGACTGCTGAGGTAATCCCATTTCACATCAAGGACCAACGCGATATTAAGCCAGCGGTACGGTTTGCTCAGGAGATCGGCGGCGACACATTTGATGTCAAAATGCTTCGTTGGGTCACGGTTTCTCCCAAATCTGACCGGGTAGCGTATCAAGCTTTGGGGCACATTTACATTCGAGACTTGCCAGATGGCACACCAAAGCGGCTGACAAATCAGGAAACAGAGTTTGAATTCTGTCCCAATTTTTCACGGGACGGCAAATACGTTGTTTATAGCACTTGGAATGACCGGACCTTGGGGAGTGTGCGAATTGCATCGGTGGACCCGGAGCAAAATGAAAATTGGATCGTGACACCTGAGCCTGGGCATTATGTCGATCCCGTCTTCTCTCCTGACGGACAGTTAATTGTCTATCGGAAAGAGAGTGGGGGTGGAATCACAAGCCCACTTTGGTCTCGGGAATCCGGACTTTACTCCATACCCAAACGTGACGGCAAAGGTACGAGAATTTCAAAGATTGGAATCCGACCTCAATTCGGCTTAGAGCAGGGACGTGTTTTTTTTCAGCAGAAAAATTCTGAGAAGGAAGCTGATAATCTTGAGTTGCGTTCGATTGATCTGAGTGGAAATGAAGAGCGAACTCATTACAGCAGCACTTGGGCAACAGATTTCCGGATTTCACCAGATTCGACCACGATCGCGTTCATTGAAAGATTCCACGTTTATATCGCACCCTTCGTCCAATCTGGCCGGACCATCAAAGTTGGCCCCAGTGGGAAGGGGCTGCCGATTCAGCGGGTGAGTTCTGAGGCCGGTGACTTCATCCACTTTTCGGGAGATTCCAAGGCCGTTCATTGGAGTTTGGGGGCTGACTTATTTACCAGTGATCTAAGTGAACCCGAGGATGATCCACAAAGCCTCGGAATCGGGTTCACGGCACAGCATGCAAGGCCCAGCGGACAAACGGCGATTGTGAACGCTCGCATTTTAACGATGGGGCCTGCGGGGGTGATTGAGTCGGGAACCATTTTGATTGACGGCAACCGTATTGTCGCGGTTGGTAAGTCTGCTCAGGTGGCAGTGCCTGAGAATGCGTATCGCATTGACGTAAAGGGTCAGGTGGTTGGACCTGGTTTCATTGATACTCATGCCCATGGTTCGCAGGCTGCCAACGGGATGACACCGCAGCAGAATTGGGTTGACTTCGCGCGACTTGCGTTTGGGGTGACGACCATCCACGATCCAAGTAATCAGACCCACAGTATCTTTGCTGCCAGTGAACTGACTAAGGCTGGGTTAATTTCAGCACCGCGAACATTCTCGACAGGCACGATCTTATATGGAGCAACGAGCGCGACCAAGGCTGAGATCGACAGCATCGACGATGCACGGTTTCATTTGAGGCGTATGAAAGCAGTGGGAGCGTTCACGGTCAAAAGTTACAACCAGCCCCGACGTGATCAGCGGCAACAGGTTTTGCAGGCGGCTCGTGAGTTGGAAATGATGGTAGTCCCAGAGGGCGGGTCAACCTTCATGCATAATATGACGATGATCGTAGACGGCCATACGGGGATCGAGCATACGCTCCCCGTCCAGACTGCCTATGACGATGTGATGGACCTTTGGCGAGGAACTGGGGTGGGCTACACCCCAACGCTCAATGTTGCCTATGGTGGCATTTCAGGAGAGCAGTATTGGTTCCAGATTGATGATCTATGGTTGCATCCCAGACTTCAAACCTTCATCCCCCCGCATGTCCTCAATCCGCGCGCTCGACGGCGGCAGAAGTCGCCGGACGAAGATTACAACCATATGAAGGTGGCAGAGATTGCTCGGCAGGTTGTGGAACAGGGCGGATTGGTTCAGGCCGGTGGTCATGGGCAATTGAACGGTATCTGCACACATTGGGAAATGTGGAGCTTTGTTCAAGGTGGCATGACACCGATGCAAGCCCTCGTGTGCGGGACACTCAATGGAGCGAAATATTTGGGACTGGACGGTGACCTTGGTTCAATCGAAGTGGGGAAACTTGCTGACTTGGTAGTTTTTAAAAGTGACGCAGATCCGACGGTAAATATCCGTGATACAGAACGCGTTCAGTATGTCGTGGCTAACGGTGAAATCTATGAGGCCGACAGGATGAATCGTTTCGGAAGCCCCGAGCCACGGCGACCCTTTTATTGGCAAAATGATGGTGCTGGGACCACCCTGAGAATGAGTGAGATGGAACACGGAGTTGGATGCAGTTGTCTGCGAGGACGCCAGTGACCAAGGATGAGTGACGAGACAAAACGGGCAAGTGCGTTTACCGCGGAACGCTTGCATGGCAACTGTGCGTCAAAACAGTGGAATTGATTGACAAAGAGGTTCTGGGTGGCTGTTTCGAGTTGCTAGGCGGTTGGTTGATAAGAGGTTTCCAGTCGGAAAGGAAACTCCAGTGTTGGGAGCTGGGGAAGGCAAACGCGGTCAATGCAAAACAGGCCGAGAAAGAATTGTTTTTTGGGGGGGACCATGGGCGTTGATACCAGTTCTGAAAGGTGCGTTTATCACCACTATTTGCAAAGATCGTCTTCTCGAAATGTTTAAAATCGGGTCTGGTCAAACGCCAAAACAAACGGTTGCCTGTTGTTTTCCGGAGTAGTTTTGCATGAAGTTCCTATTTGTGTTTGCGTGCATTGCGGGAAGTGGTCGTCGTGGAGGATGGTCGGTACTTCAGAAAGATTAATCCAGCAGTGGTTCGCATAGTGCTCGCTTCCTGTAGGGTAGTGGGCGCTGGTGTTTTGCCTGCGTGTAGCTAACACTTAACTTGCTCGGTTGGTAATCAACTTGGCGACGTACGTCAGAAAATAGACGAAGTGAGGGTCTGTTGATGCGAAGTTTACGAGTTTCGATGATCGGGTTTTGTGCTGTCTTTGCTACTGGGTCATTGGCTCATGCTGAGCCAAACGGGGGTTACACGTTGGCACGGCCTTCGGCATGCAAACCGTTGCCAACAATGATTTATACGACGCCGCGTTTTCATGGTGCCGCTCCGACGAATCAGTGGTTTAGTTCACTGATTTGGGAGAAGCATTCCCAGAATATGTTTCCACACCCGATGGGCTTGGTTTTTTGTGACGCTGGGGTTGCAGTTTCTTATCCTGGCGCGGCGATGGTCAGCAGCCCTGACGCAATTATGGGTGGTGGCGTATCGAGCAATGGGGATATTGTAATTGGGCACAGTGAGATTGAGAGTTCTGACGCGACGCGGTTAGATTCTAACTCTCAGTGGTTCATCACTGGAGTGCAAGAGTCTGGAGACGCGGTGCTTCGCATGACGGTTGGTCATGGGAGTCCGTTCGTCTTTTGCAGATATGGCGGAGGTATGCCGCGTCTAAGGTTTGCGCATGTACCGACAGTATTTATGAAACTGAGCGATTCAGTTCTGGGAATTACTGTCAGGGGCAATCACTACGGTCTGTTTGGTTCAGAGGGGTCCACGTGGCGCGGTGTTGGGACAACGACGTTTATCAATGAATCCGATAGTGATTACTGCAGTGTGGCACTGCTGCCCGACAGCAGCGAGCAGACCTTGCAGTTGTTCTCCGATCGAGCGCACAACCATGTGGTCGGGAGTGAAGCCCTCTACAAACTTGAGGACGGGCACCTCGTCACGGATTATCGTTACGAGATTGAACCGCTTGGGGACGCAAATGATTTGGGCACCTTGTTCGCAACCTATCCGCATCAGTGGAAGTATTTGACAACAGAGCTGACAGGTTTGAAGTACAAAACAGTTCGTGGGCAAATGAGGTTGGGTAAAGGCGATTCATTCCAGACGCGACTCCCGATACAGGGAGTTCTGCCTATGCTGCCAATTGGTGAAAACGTAGACCGGAAACGTTTGATTGGCTACTTGAAAGAGGAATCTATCCGGGACAAACCAAAAACTGCGGACACTTATTGGGAGGGAAAGCACTTAGGGAAGTTGGCTACCTTGGCAGGGATTGCTGAAGTCCTAGGCGAAGAAGGCTTGGAAAATGAATTTGTTGATGAGATGCGACTTCGCTTGGAAGACTGGTTCGTTGCTGGGCCCAATGAGAAAGAAGGATTGTTTTTCTACGATAAGAATTGGGGCACATTGATTGGTAGCCCAGCGTCTTACGGAAGCGACGGTGAGCTTAACGATCATCATTTTCACTACGGCTATTTCATCCGAGCCGCTGCAGAGGTGGCGAGACGTAACCCAGAGTGGCGAATGAAGTGGCGAACAATGGTGGATCTGCTTATTCGTGATATTGCCTCCGGTTCTGCAGAGGACGAACTATTTCCGAGGATGCGATGCTTTGATGTTTACGCTGGACATTCATGGGCGTCTGGCCATGCAAAATTCGGGGATGGCAACAATCAAGAGTCCTCCTCTGAGGCTCTCAATGCCTGGTACGGGATGATGTTGTGGGGGCAGGTTTCTGGCAATGAACAGATACGAGATCGGGGCGTCTATCTTTACAACACCGAGCGAGTTGCCGTCGAGGAGTACTGGTTTGATGTATCGTCCACCAATTTTCCTGCTGATTTTCAGCAGGTGGCGTTGGGAATGGTTTGGGGTGGAAAAGGGGCGTTTGCCACCTGGTTCTCAGCGGATATTGATTGCATTCATGGCATCAATTGGTTGCCATTCACACCTGCATCGATTTACATGGGGCGCCATCCAGAGTACGTAAAACGCAATTTTGATCGTATCACGGCGAAACGTGAGCAGGGATCTGATTACAACAACGGATGGGGTGATCTGGTCGTGATGTTCGGTGCGCTTCAAGATCCTACGATTGGGTTGAGCCATTTAGAGAAGTATCCCCAATGTAAAATCGAAGAAGGGAATACACGTGCATTCATGTTCCAATGGTTGCAGACCCTTGAACACTATGGAGTGAATCGCCCAGATGTTACTTCGAGCCATCCGTTCGTGAATGTGTTCGAAAATGATGGAGTTACCTCCTATGTCGCTTACAACTTTCAGGACTCTCCGTTGAGCGTAGTTTTTTCAGACGGAAAGGTGCTGCTCGCAAAGCCCGGTGCTCTCACCATCTCTAAGTAGCAACCATGGTTGATTTGGTAGGCATCTGCTGAATCTGATCGTAAGTCAGGCAAAACTTACTGGAAAGGCACGTCAGCGCGACATCAGAAGATGCAAGTGAACGGCACCCTGGCGCATCTGAACCTCGATATAATGCATGTAATGACATTGGCTCTCGATGAAATACCTCTTGCGACGTGGACAATCTAATGCTGAGAAGATTCGTGCTGGCAGTGTTGTTGCTTTGTACCGTCCCTGCTGGATTTGACTGCGGCGCATGTCTGTGGGACCGGGATACATTAGTGATGGAACGCCAACGTTTCCCTACAGCTTTGGAGTTGATCACCGGCAAGTTCCTGCGGCACTCTGCTGATTTCTATCGTTGGAGAGTGGATGATCGCCGTAAACGTATCGAAGCAGAGCCCAGTCCTGAGTTGTACGACGATCTAGCCGTGGCTTATGAAAAAATGGGCAATACGGAACAGGCAATCCGTGTGATTGAAAAGAAAGCTGCCTTGTATCCCGGGCTTTATTCCACGCATGCCAATCTTGGAACATTCCTCTTCCATTCTGGGGAGTATGAGTTGGGCTTGGCCGAGATTGACAAAGCACTTGCGATAAATCCTGATGCCCATTTTGGGCGAGAGATCTATCAAGAGTTGCTTGTTGAATACTTGCTAAGTGTCACTCAAGGAAGTCAATTGTCTCTGCCCCTGTCGAAAAAAGGTACCAGCGGGATGGGCCCCGTCGGGTTCGGCGCGTTTCTTGTGGCCAACGAGGGCGGGTCCGTTGCTGCGGTGGATGCTAGGGAAGTGATCGACGGGGCGATTGCAGGCGTGCTTGGCATGATGAAGTTCGGCAATTACGACTCCCCGGTGCTTCTGGAAGCGTTGGGGGATCTGTTAGTCAGCCGTGGATTTGACTTCGATGCAAAGCAACTTGCAGCAAGGGCCTATTTGAAGGCTTCGTATGAAGTTCAGGAAAAAACGGTACAGCAGGTTTACCGGGATAAGGCAAAGAGTTGTCTAAAGTTTCAGACCAGGGAAAATGGGGGCGAAGGAGAGTTCACTCTTGCGGAACTGGAATCCCAATTCCAGTCGGAATTGAATGAAGCAAACGTGTGGTATGAAATAATCAAGAAAAAAGAAAAGGAATGGGTCACGGCTGGGGGCAATGTTGAGCAAGCATTTGAGAGTGAGTATTACGAACCGCCAGTGGTTGGGGCACCATCAGGATCGAATGAAAGTGATTCGGTGTGGCTGCCAGTTTCAGGGGTTTTGTGCGCGGTCCTGGTAGCGGTTTCATTCGCGAGGGTTCGGCAACGAAAGAAGGCTACTCCAAGAGAGGAGTAACTTCGGACTCTCAAGCCCGGGTTTAGCTGGTTTAGTTTTCTTTCGTTGCATCCGGCGACAAGGCGTCAAGCGGTAACTTGATGCATTTTAGCTGATGTTCGCCTCTGATGTACATTCGATTTCTGTAGATTGCAGGGTGGGAATAAAGCACTTGAGGCTCGTCAAACACTTTGCATCGGGAGATGATCTTTTTGGTGCCGTCCGCTCGCAGAAGCAATAAGTCACCTTTCCCTACTACAAGTACTTGTTCCTCCGTCGCAAATGTAGCGGCATAATCCCCCAACGCGCGATCTCGAATTCGCCACTTCTCCGAAAGATCTGTAGCGTCCAGGCAAAAGAGAAAATCTTTAACGCAGTAAATGTAGTTACCAACCACAATTGGCGTGCTCATGTCGGTACGCAAGTTCATTGTGGTGGCGACGATCTTCGACGGGGTCCCATCAGAATTGTCAAACGCAATCGACCTGGTGCCGTTATTCTCAGTAGCGATTAGAAGTAATTCTTTACCGCGTTGATCATGGTACAAAATAGGGGTGGGCACATTGAAGTCACCGTCCGAGTCCGGTTCCATGGTCCATAAGCGTTTTCCAGTATCGAGGTTCCAACCTCCGAGCGTATTACGGTCATGACCGACTATCTGGTTGATGCCACCCAGTTCGGCAACGATTAGCGAGCCATGTGAGGGAGGTGATCCTGCAACTTTCCAAAGCAAGTGGCCGTTTGCCGGATCTAGTGCAACTAACGACGCATCAGGGGCACCTGGGGCAACAATGAGTTTGCCATCGGCGAGTAGTGGAGAGCCGCAGTATCCCCAAGGCAGTTCAGTGTTTAAAGGGAAGTCGTCCCGGAAGTTTTTCTCCCAGCGGACGTTTCCACTAAGTAAGTCAATGCACAACAGGTTACCCATTGCGCCTTGGCAGATCACGTTTGAATCAGTGATCAGCGGGGTGGCGCGTGGTGAATTGCCGTAGTCGAAAGCTGCAATTGCGAGTCTCTCAACCTGCCAAAGTTGCTTACCCGTCGCCGTGTCGAGACAACGATAAACGTCATGGAAGTCTTCCTGATCGCGATCGCCGAAGACGACATATTTATCGTTTGCAGCGATCCCCCCCAAACCTGCATGAATCAACGGTATCTGCCATGCAACATCGGGGGTCTCAGGTAGCCCGGAAGGGAGGTTTGCGAGATGGCCATCGCGGCTTGGGCCGAGCCAACCGGGCCATCGATTTGTTTCACTGTAACCTACTTTTTTTTTGCAACAGACGTACTTAGCGTCAGAGGAACAAAGCCAGCAAGTGATTCAAGAGCTTGCAGCACCATGGGGCGAATGGCGGCATCTGATAACGCAGTGGCGACTTGTTGTCTGGTGGATGAGTCCAGAATGTCTGAAACAAAGACTGTCACGAACGGAACTGGGGTCGTCTTGCCAACCACTCGTAAATCACCTTTCTTGATCGTACCGCAACCTTCCAACAACGGTTGGGCGTAGCTTGAAATGACCGCTGCAGTTCTTGATTCGGGGCCAAGGTCAATTACTTTGCACGCACCGTCGCTGCATGCATCGTCAATCTTTTGGCGATTGGATGGAATGTGAATATCAGAAGCTTCAAGTAATTGTAGGGCAGCGCTGTGTTTCTCTTCTGCCTCGGAGGGGCCGAAAATGATCGTGTAGTCAGCGAGATCTGATACCGAGGTTGCCGGGTCCTGTTTGTTGACAACGATCATCCCGTATTGCGTGGTATTGCCCTGCAGGTCGGTTAGCTCACTGGTCGCTGTCATCGCCCGTTTGGCAAGTTTCGCGTCTGATTTTACGACCGAGTATTTACCGATAACGATGTCGGCTTTTCCGCCGGTCTTCTTCAACGCGGAGGGCAGAGATTCACTGAAAACGATCACGACCTCGCAATTCATCGTCGTTTCAAGATGCTTTGCAAGAACCGTGTAATCACGCTGGGCATAGCCCTCGACGCACGGACAGGACAGAGGAGCTGCCAGGGGATCCATCACCACCATCGTCAGGGACTTTGCCTTGTCCGCTGCTTTTGTTGAGTGTGGGTACAGTGCCAAACCCAACATCGTAAGGAAACAGATGGAATATAATTTTCGGTGTCTTACGGGATTGGTGTTCATTTGGATGCCTCGATTGTGAGTCGCGCGCTGACGCCTTGGCCGATCGTGCTTGGTTGAAGTTTTGCTTTCTTCTGATTTTCAACTTCGTTGTTATTGTGAGCTTTCAAGCCAGCAGGTTTTGGCTCCATCACCTTGATGTGGTTCCGCGTCAGGTCCAACATGTAGACCTTGGAATTCACAGGTGACACTGCAATGGAGACGTTTTTGCAACCCGGCACAAGGTCGACATCGCCGACATACGACACCAACGTGCCACTTGAGTTGAAACACTTGATGCGGCCTGACCCCGATTCCGCGGTGTACACATGCCCCTTGTTGTCGAAGCACACGTTCATGGGATTACAGCAACTGGTAAACCCGTTGATTCCTGTTCGGTCAGACTTACCCCATTTGTTGATTTCTGTGCCATTGATGTCGTAGTGTACAACGCGGTCTCGCGAGTTCTCGGCGACGTAAATTCCGCTCTCACAGCACTGCACATCCATCTGCCCGCAACACCCGCTTAAGCCACTGACAATTACTTCTGCATTTTCGAATCCGAGGTTCATTCTCCAAACGTCATAACCATATCCCGTGGTTCCGCGGGTGGTTACAAACAGATGATTCCCGGCGGAGCTAATAGACGATACTCGCATTTTGGTGCGGATCATGCTGTCTACGAGTGAGTCAATCTGCTTTTCAGTAGGCTCGGTGTCAGGTTTTGCACCTTCGTCATCGGTCTTCAGTGCTGCAGCACGCTTGAGATCATCAGCTTGCTTTTGATAACGTTCAAGCAGATCCGGCAACATTTTGATCAATCGTTCTTCCGATGGGTTGAGCGTGCCGTTTTGTTGACGTGCTTTGAGTTGGGTCAACATGTTCTCATACGAGGTCACGCGACTCTTTGCCATGGCAAGAGGGTCTCTTGCGGTCATCGAGCGTTTTAACGTTGCGAGTGCTTCGGCACGCAGTTGCGTTTTACTATCCCGTAGGCGGGCGGCGTGCGGAGAGGCGACTTCCCGGATCAGTTTGCCTTCGGGGGAGAAACGAAACAACTTGCCTTCACCACCTATCAGGATCGTATCATCATCAGCTACCCCCACCGATTCGGGTTTTACATCCACCTTCCACGAGTTCAGAATCTTGCCCTCATCGTTCGCAATTCGGATTTCACCCGGACCGTTGCCGCAGACCGCGATGATTTGGCCTTGGTGATTCAAACAAAAGGCATTCATCTTGAGAGCGGACGGTGCGTCTTTGAACTGAATGATTCCTGATTGGGCGTGCGTCGATTGATCGTCGATACTTTTAACTTCGTCGCCCTTGGCGAAAGAAGCGAGAATGACGCAAGGCAGTGCTAGAAATGCTATTCGCATGATTACGTTTCCTTGTGGTTGGTGCGGACTTGCGTATGTTAACAGACCTTAAAGCAGGTTCAAATCGAGAACTCGCATTTGACATGCGTTTGTACATGTCGCCAGAACCTGTGACTCCATCCATATTCCTCAGAAGGCTCAGCAATCAGTGCCCGTCTTGCATTGCTTGGAGGTGGCTTTTTTGAATTTTCAAAGTTTGTTGGTTTGCCCGTGAGGCCTCGAAAGAACTCACGTAAGCAACGTTTCCTAGGTTGGAAAAACATTTATTGGGTCGAGGAATGACTTTGCGTTGCGAAATATTCGCCCTGAATTGGAAAACCAAAACAGCAGAGCTATGGATTTTGTGAGGTCCACTTCTGGACAGTCTGGTAACGCTTGCGGAAGTGGTTTCGGTGTGAAGGTTGGTGGTGAGGTGTTTTGTGGGTCGGGTTCAAGAACGAGACGGAACTCAGATCGCCTTGTTTCCGGGCAACTTCCCACTGCAAAGTTGGGGGAGTCGGGGGAGTTGGGCGTGTCGAGCAGCGATGCTCGGCCACAATTAATATCGTGAGACGCAACTCACTGACTAGACGCTGGTTGACCTCAACAAATGGTATCTAAATACCAGTTGTATCTAGGGCATGATACCCATCGGGAAGCTCGACGTTCGAGCTTCTGGTTGAATGAAACCTGCACGGTGGGCACGGTGCCTCGAGTGTTGTAATGATCACAGCATGTGACAAAGACTCATCGGCTTACCGCTGAAGCGAAGATCGTCCGGTGCGAGTGATGTAAAAGAGCCACGGTCAGAAAAGCAAGCCTGCTTCCCACATTTAGGATTTGGGCTGATCGGTTGTGTACGACTAGACTCGGTCGAGCGTGCCAGTAATGCCGGCAAACGTGTCCGTTTCCACACCGAAGCGTTGAAGTATCGTTGTGAAGAATAACGCCAAAGGTTCTTCTTCTGCGACAACCTTTCCCCGCCAGCCAGCATCGGTGACGATCCCGGCTCCTGCCTGATTGTCATCGTTTCCTTTTCCAAACTTCAGATAACGTCCGTTATTGAAACCGAGATTTTTCCCCCCAGCTGAGATGATGGGATAGTTGCGAGACAGGTGGAAACTGCTTGACGCGGAGCCGTGCATCGCGAACGTATTGTCAAGCAAGGTTCCATTGCCATCTGGTTCCGGTGTAGCCTTCAAACGATCAAGGAAACGCCCAAATTCGCTAGCCTGATATCGGTTGTAGGTTCCCAGGTTTTTCCACCCATCTGGTTTCTTGACGTCATGAGTCAATGCATGTGCATTGCCCAAGTCAACGGCTTTGGAGAGAAGGTTATGAGGACCTCCACCGTTCTCTCGACCCAGTTGGAAGGTTGCAACTCGCGTTGAGTCACTGAAAAAAGAAAGATAGATCAGTTCGTACATCGTCTGGAAGTAGAGTCGTGCTTCCTCGGGACCTGACTCGAGATGTAGATTTTGTGTATCGACTACAGGGACGGGCGTGTCTACCCATTTCTGAGCTCTTTCAAGCTTCACTTCCGTATCGCGAACCGCATCGAGGTATTGCTGAAGTTTCCGTCGATCACGTTGAGAGATCTTCCTGTCGAGTGAATGGGTGTTTTCAATCAGAAAGTCCAGTGCGCTTTTTGATCGAGCCAGTCTTCCGCTGGCGTCTTTTCCGCTAGCGACGAACAGAGTGTCAAAGATCTGCTTTGGCTTGTTCATGGCCGGTATGGGTCGCCCAGCTTGATCAAAAGATTGGGTCTGGGCGCCGCGAGGACCTCCGATACCACCATTAGTGGACATCACCAAGGAGGAGTGTCTGGTGGCTTCATTGATGTGCTGGGCAATCAACTGATCTACGGAAACCGTATTCTTGTAAGGGCCGTGCCCGCCCGTTGCGGCGCCTGTTAAATATTGGTCGGCGTTCGAGTGCCCGTGGACCTTTCGGGCGTGGGGGTGGGACAGTCCTGAATAGATCGTGATATCACTGCGGAGCGGTTCCAACACATCGAGGACCTTGGTTAACTCAAAGTTGTACTCTCCACCGCGAGGGAACCAACTCCAGTCATGCCAGGCTGGGTCGGTTTTCAGCGGAAGCCCAACGCCGTCAGGATGGTACACGCTGACGAAGCGTTTTGGGGTTTGCTTCGCGTCATTTCCTGAGGCTGATGTCGCTTCAAGCCAGGGTAACGCCAGCGCAATGCCTGAACCGCGAAGGAAGTTCCGGCGATGGATTCCCCGAGACGTCTCAGTCATGATTCGATCCTGTCTTCTGTTTGGCATGAAATAGGTCACTATTGATGATTAGGTGAATCAGATCGTTCAGCCTATCACCCGATTGTCGGAACTGGGTCGCAAGTCTGTCAACGTCAGCTCGGTCCGCGAAGGTAAGGGGACGGCCCAATGCGTATGCGGTCATTTTGTGGACGATGGCTCGGATGAACTGATCCTGACGATCACTTAATAAATATTGCTTAAGACCATCAATGCCGCTCAATACGTGTTGATTGAAGAGGGTGGAGGTTGCGTCGACGGTTTGATCATCGATACGGGTACGAAAGGCACCCTGTGCGTCGAAGTTTTCAAAAGCAATGCCCCATGGGTCGATCCGGGAGTGGCAGGAAGCGCACGCGGGTTTGTTGCGATGGTCCGCAATTCGCTCCTTCAGCGTCATCTCCAATATTCTGGGATCGGTTAGGTCAACTTCTGGTACATCCGGTGGAGGTGGCGGCGGTGGATCATCCAGAATGCGTTCGAGTAACCAAACGCCGCGTTTCAGTGGGTTGGAGTCAGCACCGTCGGAGTTCATGGCCATGACGGCGGCTCCGGTAAGCAGACCACCGCGATGTTGTCCGGCGGACACTTCCACGCGCTGGAAGTGAGGGCCAAACACGTCTCGAACGCCATAATGCTGCGCAAGACGCTCATTGACGAGCACATAATCCGAATGAATGAAATCTAAAACACTCCCGTTGCGCGTCAATAATTCATCGAAGAACGCTATAGGTTCTTCTTTAATCGCGGACAACAGATCAGTGTCCTTAATGTGGGTGATGCTGTTTAGCCCTTCCAAGCCTAGCCACTGACCCACGAAGCTTTCCTCAAAACGTCTTATTTTGGGATCAGCAAGCATTCGGTTCACTTGCGACCGTAGCGTTTGTTCCTGATGCAGTCGCCCCTGCTTTGCAAGCATTAGCAGTTCGTCGTCTGGAATGCTCGACCAAAGAAAAAAAGAGAGGCGGCTGGCGAGCTCAAAATCGTTGATCTTGTGTGTTTTTTCGTCGTCACTGGATCGCTCGGCAACGTACAGAAACTCGGGGGTGGACAACGCTGTAGCCAGCACCTCAAGCATCGCATCTTCAAAGGTGGGTAGGTCTGTGCGGAACGAATCGAATAACGCCATGAACTGATCGATCTCGCGTTTGTCAGCAGGACGGCGCCAAACTCGCAGTAAGAACTTGTTGAGTATCTCCCGACCGTAGGTGTCTTCTTCGTGGCTCAGTTCGCTAGGGAAGAATAAGTTCGTGTGGCTCTTTGGCGGCCATTGGGAATAATACGGTGCCGTAATGCGCACATGGTCGATGTGCAGTCGTAATGGGTCCTTGTTATTTCTCGTGCTGGATACATTTCGAATGTGCAGGAACTCGTCACGTCGTGGGAAATCAGTTGCAAGTTTACGGAAGGGATTCCGTTGTATCTCGCTCAATGGAATATCAAAATGGATGTACTCGGGGTGCTTTGCATTGGCGGTGACGGGGATGTCACTCTGGCTGATCACCTCAGTGAAGTTGGCGTTGTTGCTGGTGTGAGCACTGAAAATCAGGCGAAGACTCGCGTACTCGTTTGGTTCCATCGTGGTGCGCCCAACGCGGATACTCACACGCATGATGCCGTCATCAGGCAGAAAGCGATCAAGGTTCCACTTGGATTCCTGGGACCGACTGAGGGAAAGGACAACCGGCGAGGGGGAAGCCTCTGGTTCGTCAGCTGGGCTGACGCTTGGCTTCACGCTTGCATTGGAAAAAGAGAGCGCGTCACCTGTTTCCAGATTCAAAAGGTGCTGTTGTCTCGCCTTGTTTTTGTAGTCGTCATCTGATTTGTGAAAGGGTTTTGCATTCTTGGCGGTTGTGAGCTGCTCCATCTGGTTACGCATGGAGATGTCATAAACGACGGACTCGGATCGTGCGCCTCGGACAGTGACACGCTTTAATGCGTCCAACGCGAGTTCCCGATAGGTTTGGAACTGCATGGCCGACATCTGCAGTAGCTCTGAATTCTTTATGAATCCATCCTCCGATGCTGTCTCAGTAGGAAGAGCGTGACCAATCGGATAAGGAAGCCCCAACAAATCCTGCATTGCGTAGTTATATTCCGCCTTGGTCATGCGGCGGAACGATGTGTGCTCTGATGTGTTGCGTCGCACGAAGGATGCCTTGTTCATCTCAGTGCTGATCCAGGACACCAAGCGTTTTCGCTCGGAATCGGTAAGTCCGATGTCCGGCTCGTCATCCGGCGGCATCTCTGAATTGCTCAAAACTTTGTAGATTTCTCGCCAGCGTTCTACGCTTTCTCCCGCGAGCAGATTCGGACTAATCTTGTCGACACGAAGGTTGGCGTGCTGTTCGTCTGGCCCATGGCAAGATAGACATTTGTCTCTCAGTAGCGGAGCAACAAAATCGTGGTACTGCTGCAGATCAGCTGTTGGGATACTTTCAAATACCACGCTTTCGGTCGTCTGGTTGAGAAAGCTGGATTTCGCTCGTCCCTCGCGTTTGATCTGAGCAAAGCTGTTCTCATCTATCGGGGAAGATGGGTCGGCTGCAAAGATGCGCGAGGCATCGATCAGACTTAAAGCTAGAAACAAGCTCAGGGCAACAAGATTGAGTCTCGATAGCGCGGGCTCAAATCGGTGTCTCACAGATTTACTGACGTGTTGACTTCCCGTACCCGAAGTGACTTTGGCGAGCGTTTCGCTGCAGCCAGTAACGGTGCCTGGTACGTCCACTGTGGGGGCGTCAATCAGGGGCTTCATTCTTAACAAGGCGGGCACCAGGGTTGCGTGGCGATCCATGGAAATTTGGAAACGTGGCCTCGGTAGGCGGTGTTTCTGGCGGGAGCAACTGGAACACGGATGCTGAAAACCGAACGAACGTTCAATTGACGCATCTGAGTCTTTTTTCGCTGCTTACCAGTTTAGCAGGTTTTCAAGTTTTCCCATCATCCAACGCACCAAAATGGGTTGGATTTTCCCGTCTCAGTATGGAAAATCGGCTTCTTTTAGAAATTAAATAGTTTTCAGTCGGTGTGTTCACACATTCGTCCAGTGTTACCCAATCAAGTGAGATTGGTAGAAAGTCCTGCCATTTGTGGTTGATTTGCTAAACGCTTTAGTTGGTTTTAAGAGTGATGCGTGAGTCTTCAATGAGTGTGGATTGTTCGTTTAATTTTCCTAATATGGAACCTTCCGTGTCACGATGGCTTCCTCATGTGGATGGTTGATGCGAAATCGATTTGACGAAAGGTCGGTTGTTTCTCTTTTAACATCGAACACCTCCGGTTCTCGCAGAAAAGTCACGAGTTGACGTGGTGTTTAAGATCCAGCAACGAACTGACGTTCTCGATCTTTCCTGTTGGTTGGGCTGTAGCGGACACGCGTCTGAATCACGAAAGCATGCGGACGTTGTCTTACATAAATTGTTAGTGCATGTTCAATCATTGCGGCTCTTATCTTGCAGCATTGATTCTTGTAGGCAACATCCGCAAGCCCACCTGTCAGGATGCGTCCCTGATAATCCGAATGGTGTTTTCCCTCCGGTTCAAAATGGTGTCACAGATGAGCCGAATCCTGTCAAAGAAATGACGCATGCCCTTTCTGACTTTTGCGGTTCTGCGGGCATGGGGCTAAGAAGTAACAGAAATCGCGTGCTGGCCATCTCATTCACTGGAAAAAGAGGTTTTCAACGCTGAAGCCGAATAGGTTTGGGGCACGGAGCTGGATAGGAGTTGGGCAAATAATTCAAAGAGCAATTGATGAGGCTCTATCGGCAAGCGTTTCCGGTTTCGGGTAACGCTTGCAGCGATCGGGGTTTACTCACCCGGACCGTACCCAAGAAGTCGAGCGTGCGATCGGATGTCGTCACCCCACTACTTGATTCCCTGCTGCGATTAGGTGTCTTTAAAATATCCAAAGGAGATCATCTGACCGTAAACGCTAGGCGGTACGCCGTTGCGTCTCGACTTCTGGTAGAACGGCTTGGTGGCTTTTTCCATTTGCCGTCAATGTCGATGTGATCGAGATGTCGGTTCTGTTGCTCAGCGAACGCGTTCTCCGCCCACAGACGGGGTTATCAGCGAAAACGCTGCAAGTCTGCTGTTGCGGCCGTTTCCAGAACGGCAGCTGAAACCCTTCAGGCGAGATCGACAGAAATGACGTGCGGTGCGAGGAAATGAACACGGAGCTGAGGGGCAAGGCCAGTGAATCTTAGGACCCATGAGATTGAGTCCGACCCTACAAGGTGGGCGAGTTAGTGTAAGCAAATCGTATTGGAGTACTTAGGAGCGTTGAAATCGGACTTCGATACCGCTGGGAAGTTGTGCTGTTCTCAGGGGCCGTAAATGTTGACGCCGAATGAATTGCGTTTTCATTTTCTCGGTTGAGGGACGATCCGATGTCTGGTTTTCGACTGACGCATAACAAGTGATGCGATAACGGTTGCCGGTGCTACGGGCAGCACAGGCAAACGATTCCGGCGTGGGAAATGCAGAGGTGGGAAATGCAGAGGTGGGAAATATTAACAGTGCTGAAGTCAAAGTTACGGCGGTGGGAAGGGTTCGTGCTTCTAATGGATTCCAGAGGAAACGAATTCATGGTTAGTTTCTGGCGCAGCTTGATTGGACCCGTAGGTCCACGTGAGCGAGACTCTTGGATGAATGTCTGGACTGCGCTTTCACGTAAAGTAGTAGTAGAATACTCCAAACGCGGAACGTAATCGCGGTTGTGACATGGTTGTCACTGTTCGTGTGAATGAACTGTTGAGGGTTCCGTGTTTGGAAGGGCGGGTGGGTTAATGTGCGGCGTGAAAGGGATTGAGGCTGAAACCTCGTTGTTCTTTTTTGTGCCACCGTTGGGTTAGACTTGGTGAGTGTTAGGGCATTTGAGGAAAAGTAATGATTATTTCCGTAATTAGGCGGGTATGGATTGGTTGCCTGGGTGGTGTGGTGTTGGTGGCTTTGTTCAGTGAGGACGTCGGGGCGCAGATAGGGAGGGGCGATGATGGTTCCCAAGGCGGTTTTCCGACACCGTTTGAGCTAAGTGACGGTTGGAATACTGCTACTTACGATGAGGGCATGAAGTACTACACGGATCTCGCGGACTCTTGTGATCACTTG
The DNA here is from genome assembly GCA_002690925.1 of Rhodopirellula sp. Lineage (GTDB taxonomy): Bacteria > Planctomycetota > Planctomycetia > Pirellulales > Pirellulaceae > Rubripirellula. The sequence continues at coordinate 52,256 of NZGD01000167.1, read as the reverse complement.
ACGATACATTCGATGGGGAAAACCGACAGCGGATTTCCGCTAAGCGTCGTCCTGATCACGAACGAGGATCACATCGCTTTGGATGCCGTTGCGCGGGACCCGCGAGCGGTTTTACTTATCAACAATGCAATTCATCCTGGTGAATCAGATGGGGTCGACGCATCCATGGCCTTTGCCAGAGACCTCGTTAGTGACGAGGAGGGATACACCAAAGCATTGCAGAAAGTGATCATTGCGATCATTCCTTTTTACAACGTTGGCGGGGTACTGAATCGGAATTCAGGAACGCGGGCAAATCAAAATGGTCCCCGTGAGTATGGGTTTCGTGGAAATGGCAGAAATTACGATCTGAATCGCGATTTCATGAAGTGTGATACACGGAACGCGCGTTCATTTGCTGAGATATTTCATCTTCTGGATCCTGATTTCTTTATCGATACGCATGTGAGCAACGGAGCCGATTATCAACATGTCATGACAACCTCGCAGAGCCAGAAAGATAAATTGGGTTTAAGTCTGGGGGAATACATGCACACTCAGTTTGAACCGATGCTGTTCGAAGCAATGCGAACAGCTGGGTACCCCACGATCCCGTACGTGAACTCCGGAGGAGCAGATCCGGACGGCGGTTTTGCACAGTTTTTAGAGACGCCGCGATATTCGACAGGTTTTGCCGGGCTTTTTCAGACCATGGGCTACATGTCGGAAACTCATATGTTGAAACCCTATCCGCAACGCGTTGCCGCAACACGCGCGTTTTTGGACGCGTCATTAAGGTTGCTTGCCAAAGAAGGAAAACAGATTCAGATGCTGCGTCAAGAAGATCGCGATGCATATCGGAAGCAGAAGTTCGCACCCATTGCTTGGGAAGTAGATCGCAATCATCCCGCTCGACTTGAGTTTCATGGTTACGAAGCGAGTCGGATCGCCAGCGATGTGACCGGCGGAACCCGTCTGTTTTATGACAGGGAAAAACCTTACAAACGCAATATCCCGTATTTTAACAAATACAGAGTAAGTGAGTCGGTAGAGTTACCTGCTGGATATTTGATTCCTCGCGAGTGGCATACGGTCATCGATCTGTTGAAACTGAATTCAGTTGCAATGCGAATTATCAAAACACCGGACACCGTTCCCGCTGAGATCTATCGCATTGACAGTGTTGAGTCCCGTTCAGCTCCGTACGAGGGACACTTTTTTCATGACAAGGTTGATCTGACTACGCTGACTGGCCCAATGCTCGTTCGAGAAGGTGATGTCGTTGTTCCTGTGAATCAGGATCGCGCGAGATATATTGTCGAGGCATTAGAGCCCAAAGCCATGGATTCGCTTTTCCGCTGGAATCGGTTTGATACAGTGCTGCAGCAGAAGGAATATTTCTCACCCTACGTGTTTGAGAAAACGGCGGAGAAGCTGCTTGCCGAGGATCAAGCGGTACGCGAGGAATTCACCGCGAGGAAACAGTCCGATCCGGAGTTTGCAGCTGACCGGCGTGCACAACTGGATTTTTTGTACAAGCGGTCTAAAAACTATGAAACGTCGCATCTAAAATATCCCATTGCGAGGCTGCTTAAATTGCCCAAGTGAGCTGGAATCCAGATGCAGCTCGAACTATTTGAAACGCAGTAAAGGAACCTGGTTGGTGCACTGCAAAACTGTGTCGGACTGCAATGATCTGTCACGCCGCAAGCCTCCGTCGAACTACAAAACTCCGTTGCACTTCTGCGGCTGATAATTCAACAAGTAACGGTCATTAGGTGACCTACCAGGCACAGGCGGCGTTGACTTGGGGTACGGGGATCCAACCTGCTGCATGGTATGATTAAAATTTTTTGTGACATGCACGGGGCTGCATGCTGTAGCATGACTCGAGAAGGTTTGGGTCTGGGGCGCAAAAGGTATCGCGGTGGCCCGCGCCTAATTTTTGAGGCTCGATTTGAGAAATTGTTCTGCTTCGAAACGGAGACGGTCTTGGTCTTGTGCTTGCAAGGCCTGCTGTAGTTCACGTCGCTGGCCTCTTTCGAGCTTTAGGGGTTCGTTTGTACCAAACACACCCAAGGGCGTGGTTTCCATTGGCCAGTGATCGCTGCGTTGTGTCGCAAAGGGGATGTCGGTGTTTCGATCTCCCTGCAAATTCCCGAGTGGGTTTCTGGCCCATGCATATCGGTAATGAACTGGAGCAGGCACCATCGGGGTTTTCAGAATCAGGAAGTGGCGTTTTGTCACGGTGCGATTGGATCCTTGCTGTTTTTCAGTAAGGTGTGTTGCGTCAGCGGGATGAAATTTGCGATCCGTTCCTGCGATTGCAAAACCGGTGATCGGACCACCGTCATCAACTCCGCCCACTGCCTCGTCAAATTCCAACAAAAGTTTGCCATCCTTGGCGACCATTTTCTTCAGCATTGGCGGTTTCCATCGAACGTTGCGTTCCATTTGGTACTGAGTCGCGAGAGCCCAGCGTGCTATGCGTTCACCCGCAGGTATTTTCAGTTGGGGATGGTACCACCTGCGTCTTAGATCGTAGGTGCTGGCGAATCCGATATTTGCGTCGCCCGATTGGTAGAAATCCAGGAATGTCTGGTATTGGGCTTCACGGATGTAGGGCCCTGCATTAGCCATCATTTCGCAAAAGTTGTCGAGGTTCTGAGCGGTTCCTTCGGTGCATAGCGATAAGATTCCAAATGGCATGTTTGGGTTGTTAAAAGCTTGTCGCCATGCCCGCACCATCTCCGGGAATACTTGACGATACATGACAGCACCTTGCGTACCATTGAAGCAATTGTTGTATCCCTGATGAAAAATAACCCCTTTGATTTGCAGTCCCTGGAGTGGAGTGATCATGCTTGCAAAACAATTCCCCGGGCGGTTTTGATCCATTGCGGGACCGGGACGAAGATCAGTCGGGATTTTTTCATTCGCAGGGATGGGTTTTCCTTCTTTCTTAAGTTTTGCGATCTTGTTGTTGAAACCTAGGACACGTCGTTCCAGATCGGCCGCAGGGTTCCAGTCTGCAATTTTTAGATCCCAATCTGCTAAGAGTTCATTTACTTGAGGCGTGTTGATAGATGCAAGCACGTCGATTGGCGTCCACGTCTCCACAGTGGTTCCGCCGCGTGAGGCATCAATCACACCAATGGGAACTTTGCTTGCCATGTGGACCCGCCTCGCAAAGACATAACCGATGGCGCTCAGTTCTCGAGCAATTTCTGGAGAGCAGACGTCCCAATCGCCCTTTCGATAGTGACGGTTAAACCAGCCACTCCACTCATGCAGTCTCGCAAAACCTGATTTCGGTTCTGGGCCATTGGCCGCGGGGATAGTTAAGACTCGTATTTCCTCGTAGTTGGCAGACGCAATCTCAAGTTGGCCGTTTTCGATGCGGTCGAGCGGAAACTCCATATTGCTTTGTCCACCGAGCACCCAGACATCGCCGATTAGCACGTTGTTCAACAAGACTTTGTGCTCGGCTGCACTGATTTCAATTGTGAGAGGTTCGGCGGAAGCTGGGCGTGCTGGCAGTTTGACTCTCCACACGCGATCTTGGTTCACTCTGGTACTCATCTTTGTGTCCTGCAGGACAACTTGCACTTGCGTTCCGGGTTCCGCCCAACCCCAGATTGAAATGGGCTGGTCACGCTGTAACACCATATTGGATTGAAACAGGTTGCTTACCCAAAGGCCATCGCCCACTGCTGGGATGTCAACAACATCTTCACGGGGCATTGAAGGGGATTGTGCATTCCCGGAAAGCGATGCTTGGATACCGTAGAGCAATGCAATAAACACCATTGCGGAACGCAGTCTAAACGGAGGGATGCAGGAACGCCGCATAGTGCGAGATCGTGAATGTGTGGGTATGGTGTGAGATAGCATCGAGGGTACCAGAGGCGATTGTGTAGGAAGGAGTATGGCAGTGATCACGAGCGTTTGCAGTCGTTCCATGCGTGATGCGACTTTTAGTGAAGCAGGGTCGTAAGCGTCAGTTTAGTGCTGCAACCGCTGCCGCGAGTCTTGTGTGTTTGATAGTTCGCGTACAATTTTTATATTGGATTTGGCTTTTTGCTGAATCACAAGGCCGCTGATCAACGTGCATGGGTCTGTGGCAAGTAGCGTAAAACGTTACTTTTTGGTTATAGTCATGATGTTATTGAGGCGTCCTGTCATGGAATCAGGTGTTTTTTAGCGTTCCGGAATGCCACACTCACAGCGGCGTGTGGCAGTGCAGCAGTGATGATTGTGTCTCGACACCACGATACGGCAGGGGAGCCTTCATGGCAGTCAGTTTGGCTAAGGCACGTATCCAAGGTCGCGGCTGTTGTGCATTTTGCTGTTGCATCGTAATTTCAAGAAATGTCCGCTTTGAAAGCTTATCACTATGTTGATTTCCTCTAATCAAACGGCAGTTTTGCTCGGTATTTCATTTTTGGTTTTTGCGTTGTGGGCGCCATCATCGCACGTGACTGTCTTTGCTCAGACCGGGAAAACTGTGCCATATGCACTACCTGAGAACGGAAACGAGGTGATTTTTGCTTACGATTTACAAAATGGTTTCACCCCTCCGCGGCAGAACAATGCCCCAGTGCTTCTGATTCGAGCCAATGGGACAGTCGAAATGCCATCCTTGTACGGAGAAGGCAGGGATATCAAAGGTAAACTGAGCGCAAAGGAACTGCAGGCGTTTTTAAAGTTTGTCATCGATGAGAACAAATTCCTCGCCTTTGATGCCAGCAGAGTGCAGGGACAGATCGAGGAGATCCGCGAGAAGCGACAAGTTCCGCAGATTGCTGATGCGCCAGACACGATTATCGATTTGAAGATTCCCGGACACACCCAAAGCGTTCGTCAGCCAGCTGTCGGAATGCCGTCGGAGTTTAAAGAGGTCAAGTCCTTACAGCAGCTATTGGCGATTCGCAAAGGCGTCAACCAGTTGATGAGCGAAACCCGAGTGGGAGGTAAAAAAGGGATCAAGAGTTTACTCGGACCGATCAACAAGAAGTTGAAAGAGGAGTATCCGGATGTTGCTCCTTTGAAGGTGAGCGATTTCAGTGGTTCATACTTAAAACAGGATGGGTCAATTTCGGCAACCATTTCGCGTCCTGGTAAAGGCAGCAACGGAAATCCAAACGGGACGTATGTCACCGGCATTGCTGTGATTGCTCGGGGCAGCGAAGTGCCAGTTGTGAGTCTGCGGGTGAAGCTGAAGTGAATCGCCGCGCGGTGATACTCCACAATTGGGGATTTGCGAGCGTGTAGCAATCATTGGTGTCTTTCAAAAGCGATTCGTTACCGAAACGTTACACGAGCAACTACTAGTCGTGGTTATGCTTGGAAAATAGATCAGACGGTTTTAAATCTAGACGGTGACATTTTGCAACGTCACTCGCAACGTGTGGATGTGGATATAGAGGGAAAGATGGTACGTGGAAGCATTCAAGTCTGCTTGGGGTACGGTTTCAAGGCGTCCTTGCTACTGCTCTGCGCGATGCCACAGTTGCACGCGAGCGATGTGATCTCAACATCACCGCAGGGAAACGTGGTGGCTACGGCTGCCGAGGGAGGTCTGATTGAGCTGCGGCCCATCTCTAGTGGTGGTGGGATCGTAACGCTTCAGCACGAGGGTGTACCTCCGCGTCAGGAGCGTAGATCAAGTGCGGTGTCTTGGATCCCAAGGTTTGTGTTTTCACCAGATGGACGCGTTTTGGCTTCGGTCTGTGCTTGGCTGCCGGTCACTTTGTGGGATGTCAAAACGGGGGAGATGCTAAGAAAATTTGCCAACAGTGGGGTCGGCTATGAGCTGCGTTTCTCAGCGGATGGTTCTCGACTTATCGGAAGTGGTCTTGTGAACAAGGTAGGGCTTCAGCGACTTACTTTGTGGGATGTCGAAACAGGAAAGATACTTCGGGAAATAAACGTTGATACACCACTCATGGACGAGGCTTGGGATCGGAACAGTATCCGACCTAGGTTCGCGAAATCCGGTCCCATGTTGGTGATCGAAGTTATCAACGGAAGAGAGCGTTCGTTGATGACCTTGAATACGGCGTCCAACAAACAAACGCTGGTGTTGAAGATTGATCGTCTTTTTCCAGCAGATTGGGTCATCTCATCGGATGGAAAGTATCTGATCGTGCGGGAGTATAGTCGTGATGGTGAGGGGGTGAAACGCCATCGGATGTTCGAGATGGTATCCGGCGATGAAGTCAAGAGTTGGGCTCCAGTCGGCGCTGAGGAGAAATGACGATTCTGCACGTCCTGATGCGTCACTTGGCCTCAGAACGCATGCAACGGTTTGCTTCGTCAGGTCACTGGTCGAGCGCGGTACCATTGGTGGGTCAGTTGAGTTGGGACTCCGGTCATTGCCTATCTGACGAGAACAATTAAAATCGCTGATAACAAGCAGCGTTCTACCTCGTTGATCTATCTTTTGATTTTAGCTGTATTCGTAATGTTTCAGAAAAGCAGGCCGTCGCTTTGGTGTGTGCTTCATAAGTCATGCTGCTCGTTGACTGTTAGACCAGTTGAGTGACGGCTACAGGTGGTCTGCGTTGGTGAGTTTCGTTTTTCTGCTGTTGGGTTTTTATGTGCGTTTTATCCAGATCGGGAACGGAAGACATGACGTTTGCTTTTCATCGGAAAACGCAACACACTTGCAAGTCAGGGTTATTCTTGCTTCCATGCCTCGTGTTATCTGTGTTTTCTTCTTTTTTCAGTTTTGAAGGGACGCTCAAAGCTGAGCAGCCAAATGTGATTTTGATCATCTGCGATGATCTCAATGATTATGTAGATGGCTTCGAAGGGCATCCGCAAGCCTTCACTCCGAACATGAGACGACTAGCCAACAGTGGAGTTGCTTTCAAACAGGCGCACTGCAATATACCGATTTGCGGACCTTCGCGAGCGAGTATGTTTACAGGTATCTATCCGCATCATTCTGGATGCTTTGGGTTTACCAATTGGGATGGATATGAAGTATTGAAAAATTCCCGGACGATGATGGATCATTTTCGTGCGCATGGGTACCAGACTTTGGGGACCGGTAAGTTGATGCACCACATGGTGCGGAGCGAGTGGAAGAATTTTGGAAACAGAGCAGATTACGGTCCATTTGCCTTTGATGGGAAGAATAAGATTGCTCACCCGGAAGTTCCATCTCCGTACCGTGATATCGGGGCGGTGGATGGCTCGTTCGGACCGTTGGTAAGCCTGCGGGGGAAGCGGACATCATCGGGCGAACCATTGACGTGGCGGACAGGTAGCTGGGCGAAGCAACGTACATTGCGCGTGGCATCCCAACAGGAGCGTGACGCGACGGCTGATGAACTTAATGGGCAGTGGGCGGTCGATCAGATCAGACGGTGTGCGGAAGATAGGGGGCAGCAACCTTTCTTCATGGGGGTTGGATTTATAAGGCCGCACACACCGTTGATTGTTCCGAAGCGTTTCTTTGATCAGTTCCCTTTAGAATCGATTCAACTGCCGAAAATCCGGAAAGGGGATGTGGAAGACACGTTTGCGCGGACGGTTCGGGGAATTCCTGAGGGAGCCGATGGTCCACGTAGCGAAGACATGGGGACAAAGTTGTACAACACGCTGGTCGATTCATATGAATCTGATAAAGAAGCATTGCGGCACTTCATACAAGCCTATCTCGCCAGTGTTGCATCGGTGGATGAGCAAGTAGGGAAGATTCTGGATGCGGTTGATCATTCAACTTTAAGAGACAATACGATCATTGTTTTGACGAGCGATCATGGCTGGGGCATGGGAGAAAAGAATTACCTTTACAAGAATTCTCTTTGGCAGGAGAGCACGCGTGTGCCTTTGATCATCCGTGCACCCGGGGTGACGCCTTCTGGGGGCGAGTCATCGCAGCCGGTTTCCCTGGTTGACATTTATCCAACGCTGTTGGACTTGTGTTCCGTGCCTGCGGATACCCAAAAAAACAAGAAGGGGCATGAGCTGGACGGGTATAGCTTAAGAACACTACTTGAGGATCCCTCACACGGGACGTGGCTCGGACCCAGGTCTGCGCTGACCGGTCTTTACAAATGGAGAACCAAGTACGATCCGTCAAAGGAAAGTTATGCGTTGAGAAGCAAAACACACCGTTACATACGGTACGAGAATGGCCGCGAGGAGCTGTATGACACTGAAAAAGATCCGCATGAGTGGAGGAACGTTGCTGGTGATCCTTCCTACGCCAATCATTTGTCTGACTATCGGAAAGAACTGATGTTGCGGATCCCGGCATCAGGAGATGAAATTCCCAATCAACCGGTTTTCAAGGCCAAGCAGGTCGCAGTTAAGGAAACGAATGAAAGAGCAGCTGAGAAAAAAGGGGCGGCCAAATCGTCAGGCGGGGAGGCAGAGTCTTGGAAGAACCAGTATTTTGCCAAACATCCAGAAGCTGACGTTGACCGGGATGGAAAGCTTAGTTGGCCTGAATACAAAGCCTATCGAAAAAAATACGATCCGCCGCCTGCGGGACGATGAAAACAACCGGTTCTGCGTGCGAATTCCTTGGCACGCTCGGTTATGCTTTATGAGCAGCGGTGCATGCATCTCCTTAAACTTCAATACGACAAACTGACCATCATGAGTGTTTTTTCTCTGCCACAGTTGATGCTGTTTGTGCTAATCGGAGCACCTGTCATCCTTCACGCGGATGAGGTTCTTTATGAACGTGATATAGCGCCTATTTTCGAAGTGCATTGTCTGCATTGCCATGGCGAGGATGAGCAGGAATCTGGTTTGCGACTTGATAGGCGTGCAAGCATGTTGCGTGGAGGAGATTCAGGGTTGGCCGCCCTTGTGCCAGGCGATGTAAAGAATAGCTATCTCATCGAGGTGATTAATCACGTCGATGTAGAGATGGCGATGCCTCCGGATGAGGACAAGATCCCAGAAGAGCAGATCAATTTGTTGACCAGTTGGATTGAAGCGGGTGCAGTTTGGCCGGGACAAATGAAGGCGGTCGCCCGGGAGAAGTCCAGACACTGGTCTTTTCAGCCGATCAAACGACCCACGGTACCGGTGGGTGAGGAAACGGATCGTAATCCAATCGATGTGTTCTTGCTACAAAAGCTGGCCGAAAGCAACCTCAGCTTTTCTGGCAGGGCCGACCCGCGGACGCTGCTGCGACGCGTGTCGATCGTGCTGACCGGTTTACCGCCCACGGTCGCTGAAACGTCGCAGTTTCTTTCAGACTGGGCAACCCGCGGTGCGGAAGCTTACACGACTGCGGTAGAGCGCCTGCTTGCTTCTCCTCACTTCGGAGAACGGTGGGCACAACATTGGTTGGATGTGATCAGGTGGGCGGAAACCAACGGTAGTGAAAGCAACATGTACCGGAAAAACGCATGGATCTTTCGCGATTATGTGATCCGTGCTTTGAACGACGACAAACCCTATGATCGATTTCTATTCGAACAGATTGCTGGCGATACGGTCGGACAGGGGGATGCCACAGGGTTTTTGGTTTCTGGATCCCATGTGCCGGTCGCGACCGTAGGTCAAGTGCCGAGTGCACGTCGGCAGGCACGTGCAGATCGCATGGACGAGATCCTGCAAACGGTGGGAGCTTCGGCGATGGGCATGACCATTGGATGTGCAAGGTGTCACAACCACAAGTTTGACCCGATTTCAATACAAGATTACTACGCTATGACCGCCGTGTTTCAAGGCGTCGAATTCGGTAGTCGTTTTCCGGAATTGGCCCCGGATCATCCGCGTCGTGTTCGTGGCAAGGAGGTTTATGGTCAGATCGCTGCAGTCCATCATCAACTTGAGAAGATGGGAGCGTGGGAAGAAAACTGGACTGGCTACCGCGAGTTTCACGTCCCGGTGACGAAGACTGACAAAGTACGTATCACTTTCAATTGGAATGGTGTGCGGTTGGATGAGTTGGAAATCTTTGGTGCTAAAGATCGCCAATACAATTTGGCTCTCGCTGCTAACGGTGCTAAGACCTTCAGCCCTCCTGAATTCAAAGTGGTCCGTGCTCAGATTGAGCGTGTTAATGATGGCGAATACGGGACGCAAGCTTGGGGTGCGAAAGCTCCACCGAAGTCAAAGCTTAAGCCGTACATTGAGATTACCTTTGCTGAGGTGGCTGAGTTTAATCGGATACGGTTGAGTACTAATCGTGAAGACTACTTGGAGACAGACTACCTGGAGGGGCTGCATCGCTTTAATTTTGGTGGCTATACGGTGGAAGCAGTGGGGGATGACGGAGAGTGGCACACTGTGGCCCTCACCATGTCGTCGGATAAGCAGAACAAGCGGCATCCAGAACGGGTGCAGTTATTGGAACAGCTGCAGGAATTGATCGCGGTCGTAAGTGAAGAGGGGCCGACGCCCAGTTTCGTCGCCCGATTCATCAAACCGGTTCCCACCCATGTGTTGGGACGGGGGAGCCCTGAGAACCCGCGAGAGGTTGTGGCGCCTGCCGGGCTGCTGGAGATCGATGGCAGTTTGCGGTTACCGCCCAACAGCTCAGGACGTGCACGTAGAGCGGCATTTGCCAAATGGCTTACGAGCAAAGCGAATCCTTTGACACCGCGGGTCGCAGTGAATCGGATTTGGCATCATGTGTTTGGTCGTGGAATTGTCACCACCACCAGTGATTTCGGATCTGCTGGAGCGATGCCGACACATCCGGAATTGCTCGATTGGTTGTCAGCTGAATTGATGAAACCCACGGTCGGTGCTGATGTAAAGAATTCGGTCACAGAGCCTTGGTCTATCAAGCATCTGATCCGATTGATGGTATTGTCCGATGCTTTCCAGCAACGCAGTTTCCCACGACCGCAGGCACTCGAGATTGATGCAAACACCGCTCTGTTGTGGAGATTCCCTCCCAAACGCCTTGAAGCAGAAGTGATTCGCGATGCGATCCTGCAGGCATCCGGAAAGCTTGAAGGTGCCATCGGCGGACGGAGCTATCGGATTCACAACGTTAAGAAACGGTATTCACAATGGCAGGTGGTCAATAACTTTGGCCCGGACACGTGGCGCAGAATGATCTACCAAGAGAGAATGCGGCGGGTCGATGACCAGATATTCACTGCGTTTGATTTTCCCGATTGTGGGCAGGTAAGGGCGCTTCGACCGATCTCGACCACTCCTTTGCAGGCGCTGAATCTAATGAATAGTGATTTTGTTTTGGAGCAGTCCAGATTCATCGCAGTTCGTGCTAGCAAGCATGGGGGCGAGAACACTGAGGTCGCGGTCGCTCGTTGCTTTGAGCTGATTCTCGGACGCGAACCCACCGCTGGTGAGATGGTCGCTAGTGCAAAAGTTGCTGAGTCGGACAGTTTGGATATTGTTTGTCGCGCGTTGATTAATTCCAACGAATTTGCCTTCCTACCCTGACCTGAGATATGACGAACCCAGAACAGTTGTCCCGGCATGGTAGAAGTATGCTGGACCGCCGGATTTTCCTTGGAACTGCAGGCCTTTCCACAATGGGTCTCGCTTTGACTAGCTTGTTGGACCACGATGGCCTGCTGGCAAGCGACCCTGCTGCTGCAGGGGGAGTTAATCCCATACGTCCCGCAATCGATACGAGTAAACCCTACGCGGCAAGAAGCCCACATTTTGAGGTTCCAGCCAAACGGGTTCTAGTTATCTACTGTCCCGGGGCGGTAAGTCATGTCGATACGTTTGACTACAAGCCAGCGCTTAGTAAGTTTCACGGTAAGAAGCCGCCGGGACTGCCTGCTGTCACGTTTGAAGGGCCGTCGGGCAATATCGCCAAACCGTTCTGGGAGTTTAAGCCGCGGGGCCAGTCGGGAAAAATGGTTTCTGACTTGCTACCAAAACTCGGTGAACAGGTAGATGATTTCTGCTTCTTTCATGCCTTGTCTACCGATACGAGTGCGCACCCGCAGGGCGAGAATTTTATGAACACGGGGTTCACTATGGAGGGTTTTCCGTCGTTTGGTTCCTGGGTCACTTACGCTTTAGGTACTGAGAATCAGCAACTGCCAGCGTTCGTCGCGATCAACGATCCCCGGGGATTGGCACGAAGCGGCAAGAACAATTTTGGCAATGGATTCTTGCCAGCAGCTTATCAAGGGACAGACTTCACCGCATCGAATCCGCCCAACAACCTCAACCGTCCACAATCGATATCGCCTAACACGGATCAACGAACTGTTGAGCTATTAGCGCGTCTGAATGCAGGGCATCTCGAAAAGTACCCCGGTGACGCGAACCTTGCCGGGAGGATCGCAAGCTATGAATTAGCAGGCAAGATGCAGACGTCGGTTCCTGATGTGATGGACCTGTCAGGGGAAACCCAAGCTACGTTGAAAGCCTATGGAGTAGAAGGCGGGAGTGACTTGCGTGGAAAATATGCCAAGAATTGTCTTCTTGCGCGTCGGTTACTGGAAAAAGGCGTGAGAGTGGTGCAGCTATTTAATGGCAGTGATCCGTCCGGGGGCAATGGAATCACGAACTGGGACTCGCATTCAAACATCGCAGACACGCATGCGATGCAAGCGGAGATCATGGATCAGCCGACCGCTGCTCTGATTGCGGATTTAAAGCAACGGGGAATGTTAGAAAGCACTCTGGTGGTTTGGGCCACTGAATTTGGCCGCATGCCTTTTCTGCAGGCAAACGGGAGCGGAAGAGACCACAATCCAGGGGCATTTACCTGTTTTCTTGCTGGTGCAGGCGTTAAGTCAGGGTTCAGTTTTGGAGAGAGTGACGAGTTCGGTTTCAAGGCAGCAGTGAACAAGACGACGGTTTACGATTTCAATGCAACTTTGCTGCACCTGATGGGGCTGGATCATGAACGGCTGACGTTCTACCACAATGGTCTTGAGAGGCGACTCACGAACGTTCACGGGCACGTGGTCAAAGAGGTTCTGGGATAACAGCCTGCAGGTAACCGATTTGCAGTGATCTGACAGGGTGCTTGGTTGGTAGGCTTACGGCGGTCAGCGTGGATGCAGACAATGGCGACGTTCTGTCGAAATTCGGGGAAGTTAGGTCTCACGTCGAACAAGAGGTGTGGACTGTGCATTCGTCCCGGAACTCGATGCTCCGGGCGTTGACCCCGCCCTTTGGGGCTTGTTGGCAAACGGCGTTTCCATCACGAGTTGGAAAAAATGTTGTTCGCAAGGATCATGACGCGGACACCGCAGCAGACGCTCGTACGCAAAATCTGTATTTAGTTGATCAGTTGGCCCAATGGCTTGCGGGGTGGCGGCAGTCTATGGCTCAGTCGGTTGCCCACCCCGGGTGGGTCCGGCGGGAGTTCACCTGCCCAGCTTGGCAGTTGTTTCCCGCTGAATTCGAGTGAGTTCCGCAATGTCCTGGGCGGTCATTGGATCACCTTTCCGCTTCTTGCCAATGTAAGTTTGGAGCGTCTTGAACACGGAGGCTTGGTAGGCAAGTTTCTCTTTAAACCAAGGGCCCCAGATCTTGTGGTTTTCATTTGTGGTTGCCAGTTCGGAGAGAGTTACCTGGTTGAGCCCATGGTAGTAAGCGAATTGACGATAGGTCTTTTCATCCCACGTGTTGAGTAACATTTCTTTGTACAGAGCAACAGTTGCCATGAATTGGAAAGAGGTGGCATTGCTTAAGGTCTGCAATGTCGTGGTACCGTCCTGCTGTGTTCCCGGTGCGGAAGTCTCTTCCTTGGTTTCTTCTTTTTGTATGACCATTCCGTTTGGCAGCAATGGTATGTAAACCTGCGTCTTACTCGCGTCCGTTTTTTCATCGGCATCTTTGTTCGTCTCAGACTTCTCTGTATAGACGGTGACGATATCGCCTTTCTTGGGAATTGGCACATGACCTTGCGGGCCAACGAAACCGATCAATCCGGTCTGCTCGCTGCCCACTGGCTGCCATGCTTTCACCGTGACCTCCGTGGCGACCTTTACTGATTTGTATTTCAGCACTGTGATCACGCCTATCGTTATTGTGTAAGTGCGATCTGTAAACTTCGTTCCTTTGTCAAATCGCTTTGATGGCTCCGCAATGTCAGAGATGGATAGGACCTTACCAACGAAAATGTCTTCTGCTTTTTCCTCAAGTTGAGTTTGGCTGAGTGGAGCGATTGCTGCCGTGGCAGCGGAGCGGGCGCCGAGGAGGAAAAACAACAGAGCAAATACTAAAACCGGCTGAACTTGCTTAAACATTGGATTACTTTCAAGCGACAGAAATAAGGTTGAGAAGCGGTGAAGTGGTGCATGGTTTGAATCGTGAAATCGTTGGAATGTCTGTTTGGGTAAAGCCTCCTGAGTTGACAGTTTGATACCTACGGGGGAAGTGAATGCTCCGCTGGAGTCCGTCGGATGATGAACCCCAAATTCGATATTTAACTTAACCTCACGGTAGCTTTACAGAAATATCAGCATTGCCTTGCCTTATTTAGTTCTGCAAAAAACAGCTGTGGCCGGCAGGTTCGAATCAATGTATCGGAGTTCGGAGCGGATACACTCATGTGTTCGGGGGAACTCGCAGATACGAACATCGTTAGCACACGGTGGGAAACCGTGTAACGCAGGGCAGAGATTGGAGCGGACGCACGCGTCGAAATAAAACACTGGTCAATGGTCCCATCTGATTTTCACGCGTTTGCGTCGATAATATTTCGGGAACAGGCGTTTCAGCAGTTTTTGTCGATACGCCCATACGGCAAGACGCCATGACCCTTTCCCGCTCCGCGAAGCCTCAAGGACTTCTAGCATTCGGGCAGTGTCCTCGGATGGCGCTATCGCCATGCATGTTTTCAGGTGGTGTTGTGCATTATCAAAATCTCTTTCCTTCAGACATGTTGATCCAAGGATCACGTGAGCAATCAAGTTTTCAGGGTCCAGCTGTAACAACTTCAGACTCAAAGCGATTTTCTTTTGCTCATCTGATCCATGGTAGGCGTGATAAAGTTCGACTGTCCGAAGTTCTCGATCCTGCGGGTGCAATTGTAAGCCTTCTCGGAGGGCCTCATCCGTGCGTTTCCGAGTATCGAAAATGGCATATAACCTGCATCGGGCCGCGTGTAGTGCGGGTTCATGGGGCAGGTCCCGTAAAAGACCCATGATGATCTCATCCGCCTTTGGAAAGTTTGCATCCTGATAATGCAAGTTGAAGAGGCCAGTTCTCGCAGCGACGTCGGTGGCATCGATCGCAAGTGAGTCATGAAAAAGAGCAAGGGCCTCGTCGGTCTTGCCACGCCGCAAAGATGCAAAGCCCTTTGAAGCAATGGCTAACGAGGAGTCAGGTGCAGAAGCAAGCGCGATGTCTGAAAACGCATCCAGGTGTTGCCACCATCCATTCGTGAGTAACATACGCAATTGTTGCTCAGGGTGATTCATGATGGGGTGTTCGTATCAGACTCTGTTAGGATGGGTTGTTTTGAATCGCCCTTCGTGCTGAGCAAGCCCGAAGGGCAAGGTTTTAACGCGTGACCTTTTTGCGGATGTTCGCGGGTGCAGGGAACTCAAAAGTGAATGATTCTGAATCCGTAGGGAGTCTCCTCGCTCTCGCAGTCTGTGGATGCTATGAACCGATTGTACAGAACCAGTCCAATCGTACGGCGAACAGTGTTGATAAAAAACTTTCACACGCTTTGATCCGGTTCACTAAGCGTTGCCTCTACCCCCCGAATCTAGAATGTTTACCTCTCGAGACAAGTCGCCGGCCGATGGTTGAACTTGTGCGTATGAATGGAAAGAGAGCATTTGTACCTGGCAGGTACTGATTTTTCGGCTTGCCTTTTTTTGTGGTGCAGGTAGGACGTGCGTGGTTATTCAGGGAAAGGATGGAACTGCCGATAAAAGCTGTACCATAAAAAAACCTGAAGCCGACGGTGGGTCGACTTCAGGTCATGAAGCTGTGAGCCTGCGAGGCAGCACCTCGTAGGCAATTCCATCGGTTTATCTGCGTCTGACTTCGATAACGTATTTCATCAGGTCATTGAATTCTTGGCGACTCTTCAGTTGCTTCACGAGGTTGGCAGGCATCAGAGAGGTTTTCGAATCTTTGACCTGTTCAATGTCATCCTGTGCGATAACCACCGGTTTTGGATTTGCCAGGTTTCTTAACACCAACTCATCATCGTTTTCTGAAACTCTGATGCCGGTAAAGATTTGCCCGTCCACCGTCAACACACTCACTTGGGCATACTCTTTCTCAATCAGCTCAGCAGGTCGCAGGATTGAATCCACCAATTGCTCGTTGGTCAGACGGGTTTTCAGTTGTGCCAACGCGGGGCCCAGTCGTGCAACACGCCCTGGTGGGTCGTGACAGGCATAACAGGCAGCGGCAGACTCGTAAAAGAGTTTCTTCCCTCGCAACGCGTTGCCTTTTGCAATTGCCTCAGCGGCAATGTCGCTAGTGGCTTGGCTCATCAGTTCCGTCTCAAGCTCATCGTTGGAGAATTCTACCTCAGGTTGTTTGTCAACTTCTGCCATCAACTCCAGTTCAAGAGGGTGTTGGTTCGTCAATTCTTCAGGCGTCCAGACTGTAAATCTCCCCTCAGTCTCAGCACGAATACGCGCGACGGCGGATGCGTTGACGGCGGATGCTTGATTGCCCCAACTGTTGCGAACGAAAGTTAGGACAGCTGCTAATTCTTCATCGTTCAGCAGATCCCGGAACGCTGTCATCGGGGGGACGCCACGTGCAGGATCGTAGGTTTTTCCGTTGACGCGAATTTTTCCATGAAGGCCATGTAACGCCAGTTTGATCAGGCGGTCCTTGCTGCCATTAACCCAGGGGCTGTTGAGCAACGAAGGATAGACGCTTGCATTACCTTTACCGTGGGCAAGGTGGCAGGTGGAGCAGTGTGATTCACGCTGGTAAACCACTGATCCAAGTTGGTAGGCGTCTTTGTCTTTCCCTTTGAGGTGCTTGGGTGTGTCAAATTTGACGAACTCCAGTTCCGCGGGTGCCGCAAAACCGCTTGCACCAGACTCAACGTTGTACCACAGATGCTTCACTGTCTTTGCCGCGTTTGCAGCGTGCGGAACGTGCGATGCGAGAAGCGTGTTGAGAAGATCTTCGTTCACTGCGCCATGTTGCTGATGCAGCCAAAGTGCTTCCAGCAGGTGATGGGCTTCGGTCTCATTGTCCGGATCGAAGTTCTTGCACCACTTCTGCGCTGCAGCGATCACTTCGTCTGAGTCTCGGGCACTCAATTCAACACGTGTTCGATGACGTACGCCGTCAACGGGATGCTTGAGGTTTTCAAGGAGCACTTCAATCGGCTGACCCGCAATTTTTACCGGTTTCTGTAGGGGACGGTTCTTGGCAGTCAAGCGGAAGATGCGTCCATGCTTGTGATCTCGATTGGGGTCGCGAATGTTGTGTTGCATGTGCCCAATGATGGCATTGTGCCAGTCGGCGACGTACAGTGCGCCATCTTCACCGATGATCGCATCGGTGGGACGGAAATTGCGGTCGGAACTGTTGAGGAGTTCTATTCCCGGTGTACCCCAAACTTCACCAAGTTTCCGATTCTTGCTTCCATCGACGCTTCCGCCTCCCTTGATTTGGACGTCAACGGCTGCGACAAGTTTGTCGCCATTGAAAAATTCGATTTTGCCGTTGTTAAAGCGTTTCTCGAAGCCCTTGCGATTCCAGACCCGAAATTCCGAGATTTCAATGGGTGCGGGGAATTCACCTTTCATCCAAGGGTTCTTCTCTTTATTGGTGTGTGCAAAGTTGCCTTTGTTTCCATCAACAAGAAGGGAGGCTGGATAAGCTCCGTTCTGGTAGTCGCTGGACAATGCGAGTTCTGCAGTTTTGGCAACATTCCTGTTGCCGCTCATCACTTCGACCTCGGAAATGTTCATTTCCTGAACACCATTCACACTCAGCTTGAAGCCGGTAACCTTCGCTCCTTTTAGTGCCGGGTGATTGACTGTGATGAGGCCACCACCTTGTGTGATGGATACATCTTCGGGTGCCTTGACAACCGCTGGGGTCGGCTCAGGAGCGGTGCCGCCACGGTCGAGACTGTACTGCTTGATTCCTAAGAATCCAATCGTATTACAGATCAGGAAGTCATCCTGGAGGTCATCGGGAAAGTGCTGAGATGACAGAATTTCGTTCGCTGCGACTGGGCGAAATTCTTTCGTAAGGAGCGTGTGCATTTTGAATCCGTTCCCTTCAGGTCGCACCTGATACGAGCGTCCACCCGTTCCATCATTGGCATAGCAGTAGCCCCACTTGTCAAAACTGGTTCCGTGGGGATTCGGACTGTTGCCAGCGTGCGGCGTGATGGCATACGTTCGAGGATTGAAGCGATACATCCCTGAGGACCCGATATTCAGATTGGGTTTCCAGGGTGTTTCGTGGTTGTGGACCAGGAAGATGCCACTTTGCCAATAAATGCCACCATCTGGTCCCATGATGAGATTGTTGGCTGCATGATGAGTGTCAGCGGTTCCGAGACCCTGCAACAGTGGATAGCGAATGTCAGCTTTGTCATCACCGTCTGTATCCTTCAGGAAAAGCAGGTCGGGGCCAGAGGTCACGATGACGCCTCCACCCCAAAACTCAAAGCCCAGCGGATTGTGGACGTGTGCGAAGATCTTGCGTTTGTCGGCGACACCGTCGCCATCAGTGTCTTCAAAGATCATCAAACTATCGTTCATCTGTTTGCCGGGTTCCCACTTGGGGTAGGTGTTCCAGCTCGCTGCCCAGAGGCGGCCTTTGCCGTCCACCTGTAGCTGCACAGGGTTTGCTAAATCAGGGAATTGCTCTTCTGATGCGAACACATTCAGCTCGTATCCATCCGGGACAGTGATCTTTGCTCGTGATTCTTCTGCGGAGAGGTAGTCAACGCTGCCCTCTTTCGCCGCGCTTGAGCTCGCACTGCCGCCACCAACGTTCGAAATCACCTTGACGGGGGGCGGAACGTTGCTGTCGTCAATTTCGTAGGGCTGGTTGGTGGCTGCGGCCCAAATCGCCTTGTCCCGGTTTGCGGTCATCACGTCAAGCATCACCAACTCATGCTTGAGTACGTCGGCATTACTTTGTCCATCGACAAACTTAAGACCCGAGCGTCCACCCCAGATGTCGTTGCCATCGGTCGCATGGTATCGGTTGTGCCAGTGCCAGTTTTTGTCCTCAACTGCTTTGTAAAGATCGTCCTTTGCCTCGGAATTGCTCCCGGTCAATGCCGCAGAAATGATCTTCGAAAGCCCGAGGTACCCTTTTGCATTGAGGTGAATGCCGTTGAGAGTGAAGCGATCGGTGCTACTGCGATACAGTTCCTGCGAGGTGTGGAAAAGGTCAACAAACGCTTGTCCGGTTTGCTCTGCGGCAAGTTTGGTCGCCTCCGTGTAGAGAGCTAAATTCTCGTTCAGCTCGATACCGTCAGGTAGATGCCGGTCACCTTTGTTCTCGTAGGCGATTGGGCTGAAGAATACAAATCGTAAGTCAACGCCCTTTTCTTTCCTAAGTGCGGTGTATCGCTCAACTAGCTTGACCAGCTCACCTTGATATGCGGCAACTCCTGTTGGCCCAGCAAATGACTCGTTGTATCCGTAAAAGACGAATACGACGGATGGGCCGACGTGCTGTAGGTACTCCGCATCATTTGTGAAACCTTTGTTACGCGGCCGTTTGTTGACCATGTCTCCAGCAAAACTCATATTGCGAAAGCTGATTTGCTTTCCGGCCAACTGGGCTTGCAGATTCGCTTCTACCCAGGGATCGTGCTGCATACGGTCCGCGAGGCCATTTCCGTAGATGGCAACCACGTCGTTCGCTCGGAACTGAAATGGTTCGGCTGCCTTTGATGGTGCCGCAAAGACTAGCTGCACCGCGGCAAATACCACCACTAGAATCTTTAGGGGACGCTTCAGTTGATTCATTTCACTGAGGTTCATACGCTTGGTCTACTGCTCTGAGGGAGGATTTTACTGTGCGGTTTCGGGGGACGATGTTCCAACGAATTGCAGCAGTGTCTGAGGGGTGAGACGGGTGCGGGCTGGGAGCCCCAGCTCATCTGACCAAATTATAGTCGGAAACGCCAATGGTTGAGAATGCGACATTCGAAGCGACTGGTCGTGCGAACAACCCCGCAAAATTACGGCAAACCCCTTCGGTTTGTTTCCCCGATCATAGCAGACCATCTCAAATTATGCTCGTTTGACGATTGGGTCAGCCGAAATCATCGTTTTTGCGAACGCGTTGCAGGTAACTGATTCATGCTAACTGAGGCTATTCTGCTCTGAGGTTCCACTTGGGATGAAAAACTTCAGAATTTCAAAGGTGTTTCGGCTGTTCCGTGTGACAATTGTCGCGCTGCGTCGCTTTGCCTGTCGCAGGAGGTGCTGCTTTCCTGACGATGGACAAGCAAGTCACGGGCGATTGATCAACTGCAACAATCAGGCACTCGCTTTCAAGGGGGGCTTGAATTGAGGACTATCCAAACAATCCTGCTTTCGGGAGCATCGTGACTGGGGTGCCTTGGATTTTTTCTGAGAGTTTGACGCGTTTTCGGAACACCTTATCTGCACCAAGTTCGGGGGCTTGCTTGATGAGTTGCTGATATTCTTGAAGAGCTTGTTCGTGCAGGTCCGCTTCCTGAAGGGCATTGGCAAATAATAAGAACAGGCTTGGGTCATAGGCGCTGGAACCCGGCCTCATCGAGTCGAGAAACTGAGCCGCGAGTTGAGGCTTTTGACTGTCAATGGCCTGGATGGCTTGAATACGCTGGCTGTGGGGATGTTTTGGGTCGATTTCAATTGCCCGCGAAAAGCACTTTTCAGTCTCCACTTCCTTACCCATCTGTTCATACCACGAGCCAAGTTGAATCATGACATCAAAGTCATTCTCGTACTGCTTGGCACAGACGACAGCCAATTCGTTCGCTTCCGCGAGTTGGTTGAATACCGTCATGTCGTAGATCAGTTTCAATGCCTTCTCCGCGTTTTCCATGTTCTCACCTAGGTCGGCGAGTCCAGCGTTGAGTGTTTCTTCCCTCAGGGTTTGCCATTGTTTGAGTGGCATCGCTCGGTGACGCTTGCAAGCCGCGCATTCCGCGACAATCTGTCTTCTGCCTAATGGAATCACAGGAATGAAAATGATCGAGAAAAAATGACCGGTCTCGTAGTCAGTCAATTTCCCATGGGACTGGCACTGCTCACACATTCCGACATATTCGCGGATATTCTTTCGTCCAAAGTAAGTGGTTCCTATCCCGTTGATCGTCATGGGCATGAGTTTGTGTCCGGATTGTTTGGATGGATTAATTTCCGGCGCAGCCGAGAACACCACGAATTCTAACTCGTTGGGAAGAACGCGGGTGGACTCGACGAGGTGAGCATTCATGGAGCAATTCCAGTTCTCCAACTGGTGCCGCACCGAAGCAGAAGGATTGAGTTTGAGATCCAACCTCAGCAGCCAATCATTTATGAAGACTTCGGGTTCACCAAAGTGGTATTTTAGCTGTCAAAAGCCGGGATTACGGGGAAAACGCGATGTTCGCGATTGAATCCCGCACGTTGATGACTGTGGGTTGCTCGAGGATTTGGGGGGGGATTGGAAGGCATGACTTACGTTGAGGGTCGGCGATTGTGGGAGATTGGCTGCGGCTGGTGTCCTGTATATCGCGTGATAAGCTCATTTTTTGGTGTTTGGACACGTTATTGCTGATTGCTGCCGCTGGTGACAATTTTCGCTTGTGTTGGGCGAAAAATCGGTATTCAAGGCGAATTTGACTCTTGCCGATACTAAGGGGGCAGATTCCAATGTCCTTTAAGTTGTTATGTATTACCAAATTCTGGAGCAGAGCTCATGAAAAGAAACGCAGTGCTTTTGCAAGTCGCGTTACTGGCCTTGGTGGGATGCACGGGGTCGACGACTCCGGTTGCATCACCAACGGTTGAAAGCGAGGTTTCCGCGGTTGCGGAGACAGCGGCGGACAATTCCGATATCGCCACGCTTGTTAGCCTCAAAGTGCCAAACATGCACTGAGGTGGTTGTGCCGCCTCGGTCCGAGGCGATCTGACCAAAATCCCCGGTGTTGTCAACATCACGACAGACATCGCGGGTCGAAACTGCACGTTTGAGCTCACTGATCCCAGTGTGGACTACAAGGCAGAGTTGAAGAAGTACGCTGAAACCAACAGTCACTTGGCTGACTACACGATTCAGTAGACAACTTGGAATAGCCTTCACACTATGAAAAAATAAACGCCTGTTGGGGAGACCCGGCGGGCGTTTTTTCGTTACAGATTGAAAGGTAGTACACGCCGCACGATGTCTCGATACGATGCAAGAATCCGCATTTCGCGTGGTCCGTTGCGACCTCCCTGCATGTTCAAGAGCTCAAAGTTTTCCGAGTCACTGTCTTTGCAGCACGAAGGCGAAGGCTGTGCGCATTCGTTTGATCCATGTTTGGCGCAATGATCCTCCGCACGAAGAGAGAGTGTATGAGAGTTTTCAGGTAAATGTCGCCAGCCACGGAGTTGCGAACTGACAGTTGCTTGGCGGTCCCAATGTCGATTTTCTGCAAGCAAGACTGGGAGCCGTTGGTGCGAAAAAATCTCATTGTCCGTAAACAGATTTCACATTGTCGATGCCATCAGCGCGGGGCCGTCCGTTCCAGTTTGGAACACGAATGTGACTGCTGCATAATCGCGTCGCTTTCTGTTAATGAAGCAAACTTGTTGGGTCTGTCACCGGGGTGTGATTGATGTAGGCAACGCAAGTGACCGCCACTGTATGAAAAACAAAAGTGATGCGTGCGAGTATTCACGTTGCTTAGGCAGAACACTGTGCGTGTGTTAACGATGGCAAGGGGCTGATCGTTTGTGTCTGGGGGACTTTGGGGCACTAAGAAGTTTCCGTTGCTGCGGATTCGTTGCTCGCTCACAGCTTGGTAGCTAGCGGATTCCGCCCGGAAAGCCGCCGATTCTTTGTCAAGTGTCGTGTTGGGCAGGAATGGAGCCCGGTACACTAGGACGGAATCATTCTTGTGAATTTCGGTTAGAGGACCAATGCAGGTTGCCTGGAAATGCCCCGAAACTTGACAATTTGTTTGAATTCGTTTCATTGAGGTGCCCGAATAGGGTCAGCCGTGGTTAAGCAGGTGAATCAAGCATTTTCGGTATTACGCCGAAGCGGATGGTGGCATTTCTAAGCGTGGCGTCGCCCGTGGCTGCCCATCAAATGCTTGTCTCTGCTTTGATTATGGCTAGGAAATCGTGGTTTAGAATGAGTCGTTTGGAAGTGATCATCCACATGCTTTGATGTGATGCGTAACTTTCTGGAAATTGTGCGTCAAAGTAGCGAAGGTACGCCATGCTGAGATTCGATTGTTTCGTCTTGTTTTGTCTTGTGGTAATGAAGTTCTTCTCGTCGTCCGCGGCGGCGAAACAGCCAGAGATAACGCCTAGGGCGAACGTGCTGTTTCTTGCGGTCGATGACATGAATGATTGGATAGGATGTCATGACGCGAAAACCAAAGCGCTCACGCCGAATTTTGATCGGCTTGCGGCTCGGGGAGTCTGCTTTACCAATGCTCATACCGCGGGAGTGTTTTGCGCCCCCAGCAGGGCAGCCATCTTTACTGGGCAATTCGCGTCAACAACAGGGTGTTATCGAACGGCAAACTATTTCAAGACCAAACCTGAGATTGAACCCCTTCAAGTCAGTTTCTCAAAGGCTGGTTACAAAACGCTCGGTGCAGGGAAATTGTTTCACCATCCGGTGGGAGCGATCGATGTCCGTGGCTGGGATAAGTTCTTTCTGCGTACCCAGAAACAGAGACAGAACGGTTGGGCTTTGGATTCATGGGGGCTAGGTACGCCGTTTCCTCAGCCTTTCCCGAACAGCGTTTATAACCGGGGTGAAGAGATTACCGGCGGTCTGTTTCTCGAGTGGGGAGCAATACCCAACAATAGAGAAGATGAGATGGCTGACTCACAACGAGTGGACTGGGCTGTTGAACAACTCAATCAGGAACATGATCAACCATTCTTTCTCGGTGTAGGGATTTATGCACCCCACTTTCCTAACTATTGCCCTCAGAAATATTTCGATCTGTATGATCCCGCTGAGATTCCGTTGCCCCAGTACCACGCAGATGATCTGGAGGATCTGCCCCCGAAAATTAAAAAGATGAAAACCGCGCGGTCACGTATTCATCAGAAGCTTGAAAAACTGGATGCGGTCGACGACGCGATTCATGGTTATTTAGCGTGCATTAGTTACGCAGACGCCATGATGGGCAGGGTGTTGGATGCACTCGATAAAAGTCCGCACGCGAAGAATACCATTGTGGTCTTGTGGAGTGACCATGGTTATCACCATGGAGAAAAAGGCGACTGGGGAAAGCACACGTTGTGGGAACGCACCTCCAATGTGCCCTTTATCTGGGCTGGCCCCGGTATCGCAAAGGGAGAAAAAACAGATGTGTCAGCCAGTCTGGTCGACATGTATCCGACGTTTGTCGAGATGTGTGGCCTCAGTCCCCCCAGGCAGACGCTCGAGGGGACGTCACTTGCCTCAACGTTGATGAATCCTGGCTCTGCGGTTGACCGAAACGTTTTTCTTCCTCACATGAATCGTGGTGAGTACGCCATCATCAATCGCGATTGGCGTTACATCTGCTATGGGGATGATGGAGACGAGCTTTACAACGTTCAGGCCGATCCAAACGAGTGGAATAACTTGGCAGGCGATACGCGGTATGCAGAGCTGATATCGACAATGAAGAAAAGTGCACCGCAGGACTTTGCGTTGCCCGAGCCATCGATGAATCCGCGCAAGGATCTTGTAATTCAAGGTGAGACATATCATTGGCAGACCGGTGAAGGAAACTACACACCACCTCCAAAGCATTTGCCTTATAGTCAGGCGAATCCTAAGACGAGCGAAACAACCACGAAGGAAAAACCAACCGGGGTTGTCGAGAATGCCGCACGTAACCTGACTAAGAATGTGCTACTGATCGTCTGTGACGACCTGAACACTCATGTCACACCGTCCGGGTATACCCCTATCGTTACCCCGGCCATGGATGCGTTTGCGTCGCAGGCGATGACATTTGACCGCGCATTCTGTCAGTATCCTGTCTGTGGACCGTCTCGGGCATCGATGCTTAGCGGTCTGTATCCGCAATCGACAGGCGTTTTGAATAATACCGATGACATTCGTAATGAACGTCCCGGAACCGTCTCAATGCCGCAGTTTTTTCGTCAGAATGGGTTTTGGACAGGGAGCGTTGGAAAAGTTTTTCACTCACCCCGTCATGAGCATGGTGAGAAGGCGTGGGATAAATACCTTCGGTTTGAGAACGACGAATTGGAGGTCGTGAAAACGGCTCGGATTGAATTTGAGTCAGTGTATGGCTCGATAGAAGAGGGACCCAATCGGCGTAAGTGGAAAGCCTTGAAGAAGGAGGTGTCCGCCTCTTTGGATGCCCAGACACCGCCTGGTTATGGTGAAAGTGGCCTCGTTGATGCGCAACACAAGGATGGAAAAAACGTTAGGCAGGTGGCTAAGTGGTTGAAGGAAAAGAGCCATGGGGAAAAGCCGTTCTTCATTGCCTGCGGCATTCAGAAACCGCACGTGCCGTTTCTGGCGCCGGGGAAATATTTTGACCTCTATCCACTCGAGTCGATTCGGTATACGCCCGACTTGCCCGGACTCTGGAAGACGCTACCAGGTCTCGCCCAGTCAAAGCGGTATGAGGCTTTCGGTTTTCAACTTGGGGTTGAGGACGATCGACTACGTCGCGAGTACATGCAGGCCTACCATGCTTGCATTAGTTTTATCGATGCTCAAATCCAGATTGTGCTCGATGCTGTCAAAGAGAGTGGACACTGGGAGGACACAACCATCATTCTGACTTCTGATCATGGTTACCATTTGGGGGATCACTTTCTTTGGGGCAAGGTGACCTTGTTTGATATTGGTGCCAAGGTGCCATTTATGATTCGAGCGCCAGGATTGACAAGTGAGGGTGCACACTCCCAGGCAATGGTCGAACTGATCGATGTTTTTCCCACGCTTACCCATTTAACGGGGCTCGAAACACCGGAACATCTGCAGGGGAATTCTCTGCGTCCATTGTTGGGGCACCCAGACCGACTTGGAAAAAAGAAGTATGCGTATAGCGTTGTTACACGCGGCCCCAAGCTCGGCTTTGCGCTACGGAATCAACGTTGGCGTTATGGGCAGTGGCCAGACGGTGAGGAACTTTATGACTTGAGCCTCGACCCTGAAGAGAAGAAAAACCTTGCGAAACTGCCACGAATGAAGACACGTTTAGAGGATTTTCGTGTGATTCTTGAAGAAGTGCAGGAGTTTGCTTCCACACAACGTCAGAGGTAGCCGTGTGAGCCATCCTAAACGGAAATTTGGCACCTCAATCCCACCTGAATGAGCAGCCAAGCGTATCCACTGTATGATGCAATGGGTAAATCAGTCCCGAATAACTACAACGATCCTTGATAAAGCGTAGTCAGAAACTAATGCAGAAACTAATGATCACGGCGCTGTTGTGCGCACTGGCGTCACCGCTGTTTGCAGCTGAGAGAGCTCCCAACATTATTTACATCATGGCCGATGACCTTGGGTATGGTGACCTGTCATGTTTTGGACAGAAGAAGTTCAAAACGCCGAACATTGACCGGTTGGCTTCCGAGGGTGTGACGTTTACAGACTACTACGCGGGATCAACCGTGTGTGCACCCACACGATGTGTTTTGATGACTGGGTTGCACACGGGTCACGCATTCGTACGAGGAAATCGTGAGGTTCAACCCGAGGGGCAGGCGCCGATGCCCGCGGAGATTGTCACTCTTCCAAGACGACTCAAGGATGCGGGTTACACGACGGGGATGTTTGGGAAGTGGGGGCTCGGAGCTCCCGGGTCTGCGAGCGATCCATCACGCCATTTTGACGAGTTCTTTGGATACAACTGCCAACGGCAGGCCCATACGTTCTACCCGACACACTTGTGGCACAACGATAAGAAGGTTCTCCTGAAAGAAGACACTTACTCGGCTGACCTGATCAACGATGAGTTGCTCAAATTTGTAAGAAACAATCAAGATAAATCGTTTTTCGCTTATGTGCCCTTCACCATTCCCCATGCCGCGATGCACGTACCTGAAGAGGATCACGCGCCCTTCCGAGAATTGTGGCCACAGTTCGATAGCAAAATTGGGAAGTATCAAGGGCCATTGGTGGTGAATCCGATTGCTGCATTTGCAGGGATGATGACGCGAATGGATCGGCATGTGGGCCAATTGCTTGATCTGCTCAAAGAGCTTGGGATTGATGACAATACCATTGTTTCTTTTACGAGTGACAATGGGCCACACATGGAGGGTGGTCATGACCCGAAATTTTTTGATTCCAACGGTCCATTGCGGGGCCATAAACGGGATCTGTATGAGGGTGGTATCCGTGTTCCGTTTCTCGCGCGTTGGCCAGGGAAAATAAAGGCAGGAACAGTTTGCAACATACCGGTAGCAATGTGGGATGTGATGCCGACTTGTATGGAGATCGCGGGGGTCGGCGCGCCCAAGGCTATCGATGGGATCAGTTACTTGCCTGCCATGCTGGGAAACGAAGGAAAGCAACAGCGTCACGACTATCTGTACTGGGCTTTTTATGAACGCGGTGGGAAACAGGCAGTCCGGTGGGGCCAATGGAAGGGCGTTCGAAACAATGTTGGGAAGAACCCTGACTCTACCCTCGAACTCTATAACCTTACCCGCGACCTGGGTGAAGTCGATAATGTTGCTGCGGATCATCCTGATATTGTGAAACGCATTGATGGCTACATGCGTGATGCATATACCCCGTCAGACTTGTGGTCTTTTGGGAATAAAAAGAAGCGTTGAGCCATTTCGGTTTGATTGGAAGTTGAGTATCCATGGTGTGGATTTTTGGGTCCCTCGCCCAAAGTGATTGGCGAGGGCTGTTTGGGATTTGTTCGGAAGGGTTAGAGGAAAGTGTTTAATGGATTCAACCTTGCATTTGCCTCGCGCCTCTTCTGGGAGTTGGTAACACGTGGTTTTGTGCAACTCTATGCACGAGGCTTTGGTAACATGGTTGAACTGAAGCGAGGGTTGTGGAACTGCGTCGAAATTTGATCGTTTAGGATCACGGGCTTGTCGATGGTTCTCGACAAAAAAAGGGTTTATCCATGAAGCTAGATTCTCTTGTTTGGCCATTGATTCCCGGTGGTGCAGGTGCTGCCTACGGTTGGCTCATTTCATCGAGTGATTTTTCTGCTTCCATTATCTTAGGGACAGTGGGATTGATTGCGGGAGGATTGGGGCGGGTGCTTGTTTCAGGCGTACATGCTGGTCTCAAGGTGGATGTGAAAAAGACCAGCGTGGCTGGGCTTGTCGGCGCATTTTTAGGCACGGTCGCTGGGGGATACTTGGGCGTGACCAGTGGTTTCGGTTCATGGATGATCGCGACATTCAATCCTGACCTGCCAGAGATGGATTTTCGGGATTCGTTTGGTTTCATTGGTGGCGTGTTTATCGGGTCGGTAGTGGGAGCTATCGCGATGGCCGGGCTGGTGGGTTTCGTTCGGTGGAGGCGTGCGGGCGGACCGGCAATCAGATAGCAGTCGTGACCCGCAGTACTCACCCGTGTGTTGTTCTTATGCATTGGTCATGGTTCGTTGAGGGGCGTACGATTTCTTGCACTTCGCGAGATGCTGTATGATGAGGGCCAGTGATCGGCAGCGACATCGCCGCAGGTTCACGTTCGACACTCTCTACTGTACTCCCGATCAAAGATCAGATATGAAGCCTTTGCAATTGATGATTTTCGCTATTTGCGGACTGTTTCTGGTTCAGCCGTTGTCTGCAGAGAATTGGGGGTCTTGGCGCGGCCCGACGCAAAACGGAATTTCAAAGGAGACTAATGTTCCGAAAACTTGGTCTGCAGATTTAAATGTTAAGTGGCGGGCAAAATTGCCAGGTCCTGCGGGTGCGACGCCTGTGGTCTGGGATGACAACATCTTCTTGACAAGTACGTCCGGCACCGAGTTGGTGTTACTTTGCTATGGAACAGATGGGAAGCAGCGTTGGAGTCGTCTGATCGGGCAGGGAAACAAGAATGCTCGTGGAGATGAAGGTAACTCGGCAAGCCCGTCACCAATTACCGATGGGGTGCATGTTTGGGCGTTCATTGGAACGGGGAAACTCGTTTGCTACACAGTGGGCGGTGACTTGGTGTGGGAAGCCGACCTGCAGCAAAGGTATGGAAAGTTTGATATCGCGTTTGGAATGTCCGCTACACCGGTCCTGTTTCAGAACCGGCTTTTTGTGCAATTGATTCATGGCGACGGTAAGCCTGAAACCCAAGAAGCGATGGTTGTTGCGGTTGGGGCGTCGACTGGTGAACCACTGTGGGCTACCGAAAGGGTCACCGGCGCGTCTCGGGAAAACGAACATTCGTATGCTTCACCAATCCTGTACAACTTTGATGGGATGACTTACTTGATCACGCACGGCGCGGATTACACGGTGGCGTATTCATTGAAGGATGGTAAAGAGCGGTGGCGGTTGGGAGGGTTGAATCCTCAGGGGAAAAGCTACCATCCAACGTTGCGTTTCGTTTCCTCACCTGCAGCCGCCGAGGGAATCGTGGTTTGCCCAACAGCGAAGAACGGACCCGTATTTGCAATCGATGCGTCCAAAGTTGGTGATTTGACCGATAGTGAAGCAGTTTTGTGGGTACGCGACGACAACACGCCCGATGTCCCCTCACCGATCATTCATGAAGAACTTGTGTACCTGTGTCGGGAAAACGGAATGCTGCTTGTACTTGACCGCAACACGGGCGAACAGGTTTACATGGAGCGAACGCATAGTCATCGACACCGAGCATCACCTGTCCTTGCAGATGGTCACATTTATTTAACTGCGCGGGATGGCAAAGTAACGGTGGTGAAAACAGGTCGCGAGTTTAAGATCGTTGCCCAAAATGATACAGGGGAAACGACATCAGCGTCGCCTGTGATTTCCAATGGAATCATTTACCTGCGAACCTTTGATGCTTTGTGGGCGATCGAATGATGGTAGGGAGCCATAACTTAGCTGAGGGGTGTCAGATCGTGCGTAGTACTCACAGTGAGTGATTCTTCTGCGCAGTCTGCACATCAAGTTTGCTGAATGCAGATTCATGAGGTGAGTTGAGGAGCTCACGGGTACTTCGTGGTCTGAATGTGTAAAATTTCTGGTTAGATGTGCCGAACAGGGTAGAAAAGCTGTGTTAAAAAGTTTGCTTGCGTTTTTTGTTGTGGGAATCCTGGCAGGAACAATGAATACCGTTGTTGGGCAAGGCGTAGGAAGTGATGGTCAGGGGATGATGCAGACTTCGACCGCTGAGGAATGGGGCGAGTTGGTGCTGAAGGGCGTCGATACTGAATTTCCCACCAAGTTGTCCCTGATGTATACCAAGGAAACCCAGATTCGCAGGCCACGGAGCCATTTCCCTGCGTTTTTTGGTTGTTTCGATTGGCACAGCAGTGTGCATGGCCATTGGGTGCTTGTGCGTTTGTTGAAGCACTATCCCAACATTGAAAATGCGGCACGTCTGCGCGCTGCACTCGCTGATCATTTAACGGCAGCGAAGTTAGCAAAAGAGGCCGAGTTTTTTGCGCTTGACGAACAGAAGACCTTTGAACGCATGTACGGATGGGCTTGGTTACTTCGGTTAGTGATCGAACTGGACTCGTGGGATGACAATGACGCAAAGATTTGGAGGCAGAATCTTGCGCCTTTGGAAGACGTCCTGGTTCAGAGGATTGAGAACTATCTGCCGAGGCTGAGCTATCCTATTCGGATTGGACAGCACACAGACACAGCATTTGCCCTCGGACAAATTCACGATTATGCCGTTGCGATGGAACGGAACTCACTGGGACTTCTTGTCGAAAAGCGTTCGAAGGAATTTTATGGCTCGGATGTGGCCTATCCTGTGCATTATGAGCCATCGGGGCATGATTTTTTCTCTTCATGCTGGAACGAAGCTGATTTAATGCGACGGGTTTTACCAACGCAGGAATTTGAAATCTGGTTGGGGAAATTTCTACCAAAACTTGCAACTCAGCTCGTGGATGGCACTATCTCGCCTGTCATCGTCTCTGATGTGACGGACCCGAAGATAGTTCATCTTGCTGGACTCAATCTCAGCCGTGCTTGGTGTTTACAGGCCGTTGCAGCTGCACTTCCTGAACAAGCCTCGCTCGCAATTGCGTTGAATGAGAGTGCTCAGAATCATCTGAATGCCGGCCTGCAGTACATCAACAGTGGTCACTATGAGGGTGATCATTGGTTGGCGACGTTTGGCCTGTACGCGGTGGAAAGGATCGCAGTGAGAGAATGATACGTTCAACGTCGTGGAACTGATTCGATTGCTAGCTCCTGAAATGCCGTGTTCTCACCCCCCGACACGTTGTTGATCGGTTGCGTTTGCCAAAGAATCCACCGATAGCTTCCGAGCGACCGGTTGGCGGCTGCCCGTAGGGCTGCTGCGGTATATTGTGTTGGTGAACCAGGGGCCCAGATGGTTCCTATTGGGGAGAAGTCAGCAGGGTCCCAGCCGGGGTCAGCTGTTGCCGCACTTCCGTAAAGCAATATTTTTTGGGTACCTCGTGCTTGCAGGCCATATGACCAGCTGGCCAATTGTTTGACGGGAATCAATCTGCCCAAATCCGTTTTGTAACAACCATCGTCTACACCGTTTGCGAAGACAGGACCGTAGTTGGGAGCAACTTGCTGGTCGGACAATACCGACAATGGTTCGTTGTTGGTTAATGGCTTCGCATAAATGACGCGTGGTTGAACAAGCGGCACAGACAGATGCTTCAGGCTTGCAGTGGTTTTGGCAGTCTCAACAATAACGAACGGATAGTGTTCGATTACTTCACGTTGCGTTTGTTGGGCTCGAACGAACTCAATTTCAACGGGTTCGCCCTGCAGCTTTATCATGTTTTCAAGAAATGTCTCTACATCCCGAACCGGATGACTATTGACTAACTGGATCACATCATCGATCTGAAGCGGCGAGGGTATACTTGGATTCAGGCGGGTGATTGCGAGCCCACCTTTCTCCCGGCTCACGCCAAAGGCTGAGAACTGTTCACCTTCGAGTGGGCGTAGGGTCATTCCCAACCAGAGGACTTCGGCAACTTTTTTCGGACGGCTGTTCGCCGCAGTCAGGAAGGTTGTCGAAGGGGCTGGGAACTGTGGAGTTTCTGCAATTGCCTTCAGGGATTCACTACGAACCCCAAAACGGTCCATTGGAAAATTTTTGAAGCCAGTCTTGAGAGCTGACGATTTTGGCCCAACCCGATAATCACCATTGGCTGGATCGAGAAACAGTGGGTTGCCGACGAGCGAATGCAAATCACATCCGTGGTTTTGGTGCTGTTGCTTTGCTGCCTGCGTGGTGAAAAAATTGTGATCAATCTCCACGCCCCATTTTCCAGCAGGCATGCCTCCTGCGGGTCGGTAGGCGCCCATCCAGATATTTCGGGTGACGCGGTCATTGCTGTTCTCATACCAAACATGCGGATGTAGCGTGTTGTTGATCGCAATATTGTTGTACACGTTCCGGTAGAAGCCTTCCCTGAGTTTGAGTCCACCCTTCAGGAAGAGATTGTTGTAGATTTCGTAGTGTGATGAACCATCATCCAAGTCAACATCCCAACCGTGGTCGCATCTCCACCGACTGTTCCGGATGATGGTAGGATCGGTGTCGAGTCTGGACAAAGCAGGTAACTCAACGGTGGGAGCATCATTGAGATGCCAGAAGCGATCCCTTCCCCATGAGTTGAAGCTGCCGTGGTCACCGGTTTCACGGACTGTATTAAACACATCGCAATGTTCAATAACATGGCCGCCGAATGTACCTTCGCTGATATTGATACCTGCGCGGCCCATGTCGTAGATGGAGCAGTGTCGCACCGTAATGCGTTTGGACATCGAGATTTGCACGCCGGTCGCCTGCTTTTCGACTACGCTCATATTGTGAATCAGACAGTCGTCTACTACGCAATCGGCCGGAAAGTTCTTGCCTTTCGGGCCGTGTTCGCGATCAATGTGTTGATAGTGGTTGGTCTGTCCATACTCAAATTTTGGATTTCGAACCGTGTTTGGGTCACCGACAAAACAAATTCCACTTGCTCCGCAGTGGTGGAAGTGGCAACCAGAGATATTTATGTGGCGGTTATACTTGTTTACGAAAACGCCATTCCCGCCCAGTTGATCAAATTCGCAATTGTGTATGCCGCAATGTTCAGCATTTTGAAAAACAATCGCGCCTCCACGATAGATAGTCCAGTCACTGCGCAGTAACGGTTCGCGCGTCTCCATGAATGTTCGGGTTGTGTGGCGAAAAATCAGCCCGTTGAGGGATACATGTGCTACTGGTTGCTCTGTGGACCCCGCGAATTCTACAAGGTGCTTCAGTTGGGCTGCTTCCACTATTGCTGTTGGAAGCATTTTCGGATTCAGCGGTAGGTAGAAAAGCAGGTTGTTTCGGGAATCCAGAAACCACTCGCCGGGTGCATCCAGTTCTTCCCTGATATTTTCCACCATGCGATGTTTTGGGTGCATACCCATTTGGCGGTTGTTTTGCCATCCTCCTTCATAAACAACTTCGCTGTTGGAATTCTTGCCGGTGATCCGATAGTGGTATCCACCCCAATGGTGACGATGCATGGCGTGTATAAAACCACCTGCAGGATTATGCCACCTGCTAGCGCGGGCTTTTGAAAACGCGTCGGGAGAAGCGCCGTTGTAAGGACTGGCGTCTTTGTCGTAATTGGGGTACCGCGCCAGCACCTGTCGTGAACCGTTGATGAACAATTGGTCAAATACCATTCCTGCCTTCACGCTGGTCCGGTAGATGCCGTTTTCTGCGGGCGTCCACGAGGGCGTGAGAACCGCGCCGCCGCTGACAATCACTTTTTCGCCCGCATACGCAGTGTAGATAACTGGGGCTGAAGCGGTGCCGGAGTCCCGTGCGTCCAGTTGTAAGGCTTTGGGGAGATAATAGGTTCCTTTGCGAAGGAACACTTTGATTGTTTCACGACCACGGAATGAGGCGGCACGCACTCGTGCTTGCGCACCTGCAAGGGTTTTTAATGGTTGCTCGAACGTCCCTGGCCCGGTGTCATTGCCATTGGGGGCTATGTAGAAGTCTGCTGCATGAGTGCAGGGGATGCAGGTAAGGCAGCTAAACAAGAAAACACAAACACGACTATGCATAATTCAGTGGGAAGGGGATGACGTTTTGTGAGGGGGTAAGGAACGCGTTTTACCAATCAGTGAGACACGCTAATGGTATGAAGGGGCATGGGACGAAAACCACGCCATCAGGTAGGCTGTTGATGTCAGTATGACATGACAATGCGTGCTCGATTGTATCGTCAGGTCGTGTTCATCGTGCATGTTAAACGTGAGCTTGTCAGGTACAAGCCATTTATTGGGGTGCGGCTAAGAGTTGTTGTTGCGGCTGAGATCATATTCTTCAAAGGATGCGAATAGTCATGGTAGTGTGGAGAAACTTGTTCGTTTTGATGATTTGTGTCTATGGAACGCCTTTCACCGCTTCTGGAGGTGCGAAAAATCCTCCAAATATCGTTCTGCTGATGTGTGATGATTTGGGTTATGGTGACACTGGCTTTAACGGCAACGCTACGATTCACACGCCGAATCTGGATCGGATGGCGCAGCTGGGTGTGAGGCTCACGAATTTTCACTCAGGAGCAGCTGTATGTTCACCCACCCGCGCCACTTGCTTGACAGGAAGGCATCACTACCGGTACGGAATTTGGAGTGCCAACAAGGGGCATCTTCCCAAAGAGGAAGTCACCCTGGCAAAAATGCTGAAGAGTTTGGGCTATCGGACTGGGCATTTTGGAAAATGGCATCTGGGAACGCTTAGCAGAAGATTCTCGGCCAAAGGTGAACAACGGAAGCCTGCGGTTCATTATGCTCCACCTTGGGAGCGTGATTATGATCGTTCATTTGTGACTGAGTCAGCGGTCGCTACCTGGGACCCAGTCACAAATGAACGTTACAGAAACAATCCTTATTGGGATGATGGTCAGATTGCGCACGGTAATTTGGCTGGATGCGATTCACGCGTGATCATGGATCGCGTTCTCCCATTCATTGAGGAGGCTTGCACGATTCAACAACCGTTTTTGGCGGTGGTATGGTTCCATGCTCCCCATATGCCTGTGGTCGCAGGTCCAAAATATTTGGCGATGTATCCAGGTAAGGGAGAAGCAGCGCATTATTATGGGTGCATTACTGCCATGGACGAGCAGGTTGGTCGTTTGCAGAAGAGATTGGACGATCTGGATATTGATAACAAGACGCTGATCTTTTTTTGCAGCGACAATGGACCAGAGGGTAAGAACTCGAATGGCGTGACCGCCGGCGTCACTAATGGACTGCGGGGCCGCAAACGCAGTCCGTATGAAGGTGGAGTCCGGGTACCAGCATTCGCTAAGTGGCCGGGGCATATTCCAGCGGGCCGAGTCGTGGATGTGCCACTGAGCACTTTGGATTATATGCCAACTGTGCAAAATATTGTGGGCTACAAGATGCCGGACAGTCGTCCCGTTGATGGGGACGATATCCTTCCCATACTACGGGGCATCACTGACGTGCGGAGACCCATAGCATTCCGTGTTGGGAAAACGGCGAGTCTGATTGATGGAAGGTACAAGCTTGTCGTTCGTGATTATTCCGGAGACGATGCTGAGCTTTTTGACTTGAAGCTAGACCGAGAAGAGAGTACATCCATAGCGACGGATCGAGTTGATCTGGTTCAACGGATGACAAAACTGCTTGAATCAACTGAAGGTTCAGTCAGGAATAGTCACGCAGGTGGTGACTATGAAAACGAATTCGTTCCAAGTGAACCTTGGGTTCCACTGAGCAACCCCGAACGTAATTGATTAGTCGGAACTGTGCGATTTGTCACCACGGAACGCCGGTGAAGCAGCGGTTCGTATGGTGCGGTTGTGCCTCAACGTTTTGGTATTGGGTGCAGCAGTGGCTTATATAGATCAGGTCGACGTTGTTGGAAGTTGCGACTACGTTGCCGGCGTTTCCGCACTTTTGCTAGATCGAGTGTTGCACTGATGTACGCCTCTGATTTATCAGGGGCTTGAGCAAGAATCTGATTGCCCTGACCTGCGATCATGGTGCCGCCGCCATAAGCCTGATTGCTGGCGACCATTGAGACGTGGCTTTGAAACATAATGGTCTTAACGATGTAGTCCTCAACGTTACCCCGCCTGCCATTAATCCAAACGATCAACTCGGCTCCCTCCAATGACAGGATTCGAGGGGGCTCTGGAAACCATCCGTCGTAACAGGTCATGACTCCTACGGTCCCGAAGTCGAGTTGAAATACAGGCAAGAGTTGCCCTTTTTTCATTTTCCATTCGGGATCATTTTTGAGGAACCACTCGCGAGTACGGTTGGCGGGAGGATCGGAATAGGCAGGAGTGCCTTCAAAGGTGTCGACGGCCGCGTGTGTTTTGTGGTACCTCCCGAAAATACTACCCTCTCGATCGAAAATGAGAGCGGTATTGGCGTAGGTGCCATCGGGGGCCACTTCCCAGCAGCCAATGATCACGTACAAGTGGTTGCGTTTTGCCGCTGCGGCGATCAGTTGGGTTGCGTCTCCTGGAACGGGGATATGTCCAAGCACATATTCGGGAAAAACGACTAAATCAGCGTTATCCCTCCCTGCTTGATCGATATATGGGATGAACGATTGCTCGGGGTGGTAGTTCGGCCGGGGGAGCTCTCCCTTGTCGTAACCGCTGATTTGCACTGCCGCAACTTTCACGTGCGTGGGCGGTGGCTCTTTTGGAGACTCGCCTAATGCAGGAGACACGCAGGAAAAAAAGCCCATGGTGAATAACGCGATCCGCAACCGCAACGTTCGACTTCTGTCATGCAATTCGACGCCGAAGAGAAGCTTCATCGTGGGGCTGGTGAAGTAATTCATGATACAGAGGCTGATACAATGGTAGGTCAATAGGTCTGGGTTCCGCAGATTTCGCGTTCAGTCTAAAGGCTCGAAGAATGCTCGGCAATTTCTTCCGGGGAAGGTTCGAAGGCTCGGTCCACCTCGCTGTTGTTATGCGGGAGGTTTGCCAGAGCGGAGACTCGTAGGTTCCTGGCCACGTGCGACACGGTTCACAAGTGCGTTCCATGCGTTCTGCTCAGCCTGTGGGGACAAGCGATGTTCAAGTGCAGCACTCGCGCCGCATAACTCGTGATAAAACTTTTTGTTGGTCTCAGCTTTGTCGATTAACTTGGCAAGGTCCAACGCATCATCAATCTCGAATAAACCTGGGTGCGAGGGGCCTAAGATCCCGACTGAGGCGGGAATTCGCGTCGATAGCATTGGGATTCCCTGTCTGGCAGCCTCAGAGAAAACACTCGGCGCACCTTCATGACGGGAAGTAAGGACAGTAACGTGACTGTTGGCAAGTAGCTGCATTGCGTTTAGGTGGGGAAGTGCGCCTACCCACTCATAGCGTGGGCATCTTTGCGTCCACCGGACAGCTTCGTTCCGCCACTCCGGTGAGGTGGCTTCGCCGGCGTGAATCACTGTTGCTTTAGAGGAGCTTGGCAACAGTTCAACAGCTCGGATAATCAGGAACGGATCTTTCACTGCTCTTAGATGTGCCAAAAGTGAGATCTTGAAGCAGGCAGCGTGAGATTGTCGCGAAAGCTTCGGGATTTCGGTTGACTGATAAATAACGACACATTTGGAACGCAACGAGGGTTCAAGTTGTTTGAGACCCTCAGGCTCAAGCAAGACGATATGGTCAGCGACGGCCAAACTCTTGGTTACACTGCGATAGTCGGCACCGTGGCCAGTCAGGTCAATATGCAAATCTGTCCCTGTTAGTGCGACAATGACCTGGCTTCGTGGCGCCGCGATGCGGAACAGTTCAATCGCGTCAGCACTGCGTCGCGCGTGCAGGGCAATGAGGGCATCGTAAGATTTATGAACAACGGAAGCATACTCTGACGGATCGACGGTACGTACCGTATGCCCAAGGTCACTCAGTATTTTTGTCCAACGTAAGGCTGTGATCCAGTTACCCCGGGTACTGCCGCGAGCAAGAGGGACATGCAAAAGTAGTCTCATGTGCTACGCCTTGATACCTTCACTGGTGGGCGAAACTCGCAAACACACGCCATGATATGGTCCGTTCTGTTGTACTGAAAAATGCAAAATGCCATGTACCTGAACACGGTCCATTGTCTGCCCGCTGTTCTCCGTTTTTTTGGCTCTTCGCCGTTTGGTTGTTTGGTTGTTTGGTTGTTTGGGCAAGGCCTGAAAAAGCATGTAGGGATTGCAGGCATTCTTATCGAAATTTGAGCAAGCAGTACGATTTGAGGATCGATAATAGCTAGCGCTGGAACGCGTTCTCTATGCTGAAAATCTAGGGCTGGAATAATTTGTGTACTGAGGCTGTGAAGGTTGCCAAGCTGTGGAAATGGCCTACAGGTACTCCCTTAGCGAGAGCGAAATATGTGGCTGCACAGAACTTCGATCACTGCTGTCCTCAATCCGTAATTATGGGCTTTGACCTTTCTCAGGATGTCATCAATTTCATACTGGTCCAGCCGTTCCATGTTTCTCCCGGCCGAATAGGAGAGAAGTGATTCGATCAAGCTCCGAACAAACGCATCACCGCGGGACTTGACGAGTACACGCTTGAATTCAGCGAAGTTCGCGAATGATTCGCCAGTAGTCAGTTCGCCAGAGGGATTAATGGGGGCGCGTTCAGAGTTTTTTTTGGTGGCGGGATATTTGGACCGCCACCTACCGATGGGATCGAAGTGTTCGAGTGGAAACCCAAGGGGGTCGATATTTCGATGGCACAAGCTGCAAGCTTGATCCTCTCGGTGAAGGGCAAGTTTTTCACGAATATTCTTGGCACCGCTTACATCAGCATCAAGAGAGGGAACTTCGTCGGGAGGGGGTGGTGGCTTTGTTCCGAGGATGTTTTCCAAAACCCACGCACCCCGCGTCACAGGTGAAGTATCTACGCCGTTTGCGCTGACGGTCAACACACTGGCCATTCCGAGCAAACCTCCGCGGCGGGGATTATCACGAAGATCGACCCATTGGAATCCATCGGCCTGACGGATGGAGGTTAGTATTGGCAATTGGTAAAGCTTCGCGAGTTGCTTGTCGACGAAAGTGTAGTCTGAGTCCAAGAGCTCCATGATGGAACCGTTACGGGCTAACACATCCTGGAAGAGGAGTTGTGTTTCCCGCTTCATGGAACGAGGCAAGTTTTCCGCATAATAGGAGTTTGCCGTCTTCCGCGGTGGAGGTTGATCTCCTAAATCTCGAAGGTTAAGCCAGCTGTCGAGAAAACCGGATACGAATGCCGCAGATCTTGGATCGTTGAGCAAACGTTCAATTTGGGTGAGCAACTGAGGGGTGGTTTTCAATTGATTGTCGGAGGCGCTTTGAAGAAGGGCGCTATCAGGGGGCGCCGCCCACAAGGCATAGGAAAGTCGTGTCGCCAGGTCGTGCGAAAGAAGTGTCGGCTCCGACTCCTGAGTGATTTCACTGAAGTACAAAAAAGATGGTGAGCAAAGGATCATCTTGACCGTAGACAAAGCCGCTTCCCGTGCTGACATCTCTTGTGCAATGTGGGATTGGTAAAACTCCTCAATGCGACTCCTGTCAGATTCTGTAAGCGGTCTGCGATAAGCCTTCTGAGCGAATTGCGTTAGCTGGTCGAGTGCACGATCAGGTTGGAATCCGGATTCACCAAAAACTGCATGCTCTTCTTTGTTGCCCCCTGGCTCGAGAAGCGGACCACGAATTTTGATTTCTCCGATCCGAATGTGTGGCAGTGCACCCTCTCTCAGCAACGTGGCACGGCTTACGCCCTCCTTGGGGTTTTTGAATTCGTGTTTGTAGCGACGGTTGGCCTCAATTACGGATGCACGAGATTCATACGGGCCATTGGGGAAGATAAACCGAGGTGTTTGCCCGGCCTCGAGCCAGACTCGAAATGTTAACCATTCGGGTTGATGATCCGGAACTGTGGCAGTGGCAAGCACCGGTTCGACTGGTTGTGGGTAATGAATGTGTCCCTTTGTAATATCTCCCGGAACAATGCCAAGTTGAAATGGTTCAGAGAAATCTATACGAAATATCTTCGCATCATAGTGCGTATCCCGGTGCATCGCCTGGGTAAGACACTGTATTTCGTAGAACCCCGAGACTGGTACACCTTCTAAAAAGTCTTCGATGTGCCCATAGCCACCTTGTCGGGTGTCGGTGTTGGGCTGCTCGTATAGACACAGGAATTTGTTGTTAAAGACGCTCTTATGAGATCCAGCCAGCTCTTCATACTGCTTGAAGTTTTCGGTGAAATGCCAAGTTTGTTCGGGAGTATCCGGCTTTCCGAGTCGCAAGTCGACGAGCCGCGATGCCGCATGAAAATACTCATCAAGGAGGAACCCAGACGTCACTAATGAGTCACCGATGGTGTCGATGTGATTGCTTGTGCCATCCTTAGGAAAATTGGCAGTCAGCCCCATAGTATCGACCCGTCGATTGAACAGGGCTGCCAACGTGTTCTCGTATTCACGATTTGAAAGACGCCGCATCACGGTTCGCCCGCCTGATGAGTCAAACGACGCTCTTGCGTCCGCAATTGCTTGACGAAGCGATTTGAGAGTAGCGATCCGCTGCGGGTTGGTTGGTTGTGCCGCGTCGGGTGGAGGCATCAATCTCAGGGTCAACTGGTCAATGATCTCATCAGCGGTGATCAGTTGACCCACGGTTTTGATTGGTAGCTCAAACGCATCGAAGTTACGCTCGCCCTCCTCGGTTCCGTTACCATGGCAATCAGTGCAGAAGGATCGAAGGAATTCTGATGTTGTGTGGCTTTTGGTTGAACGACTGTCGTTCGGATCGCTCGCAGTGGCAAACACTGCGTGAATGCCAAAGAAAACAAACATCGAAAAGTAACGGCTTGTACGTAAATAAAAACGCACTGGACTAAATGTCTGCGATAGCAGATCGGTATCCATGCTCACGAATAGGATCCAGTGCTCGTTCCGAATGACTCCGTTTTGACACCACTCCGCTGGGCAATGTCGACGAAAAGGTTGCACAGCGGAGTTTTATTGATACCGTTGGGTTCGACCTTTTTGAAATCGCCAGACTCATATCCACCCCCAGCAAGAATGATGGGAAGATCGGTGTTTGTGTGTGCGCTACCGTTGCCCATTCCACTGCCAAAAAGAACAGCTGTTGAATCCAGCAATGATCCGTGCTCCGAAGTCATGTCCGATAGGCGTGAAAGGAACTTTGAAAACTGATCCAACTGATAAGTTTCCAAGGTGAGCAGGTTGGCGATGACTTCCTCATCATTTCCATGGTGAGACATGCTGTGGTACGACTTATTGATTCCCAGGTTTTGCGGTAGGAAACTGCCACCAATTTCCAGGGTTGCAACCCGAGTTGAATCTGTCTGCAACGCTAAGGCGATCAATTCGTAGAGGATTGGCAGATCGTCGACCGTGTTGGTATTAGCCGGTTTTTCGAAGGGGGCGGTTGGTTTTGGTTGATTGGTCCAGGTTTTGCGGGTTTGCAGTGTTTTTTCAACGTCGCGAATCGAGCTCAGATATTCATCCAACTTGTTTCGGTCTTCACTGTTGATTCTTTTGGACAGTTCTGTTGCTTCCAAAGTCACTGAGTCCAGTATCGACGCCTGAAGTTGGTTCTCACGGACTTTACGTTCGCGCTGAACTTTGGTGTTACCTACAAATAACTTTTCGAATAGCTCAGCGGGGCCTGTGATGGGTGGAACACGCACACCAGATCGAGTCCAAGACAATTGGCATCCGCCATGGATGCCACCTTCTGAACCCACCGTGAGCGACGGGAACCTTGTCTCGCCCCCAATGGAATCGGCAAGGTACTGATCGAGGGTGATGT
Organism: Rhodopirellula sp.; assembly: GCA_002690925.1. Taxonomy (GTDB): domain Bacteria; phylum Planctomycetota; class Planctomycetia; order Pirellulales; family Pirellulaceae; genus Rubripirellula. The sequence continues at coordinate 10,280 of NZGD01000167.1, read as the reverse complement.
TCCCACTGTGGCGGTTCTTTGATTCATGGTGCAAAACCCCCGAAAGAAACGTGTGCACGGCAAAGTGGCCGCCCCGGAGTCCGTGGTCAAGGCCTCGGTACACTGTGAACTTTTCACGTTGTGCCTCGAGGGGGGTCAGCAAAGTCGTGGTCTTGTAGTTCTTTCCTGCTGCTTCCGGAAAAAAATGTTTTTGCTGAAAACCTAGGAGATTGCCGACAGCGACAAAACGGCGCGGCTGACCCGCATTAGCTTCTTTTCCCGTCGTCGGACTCACAGAATGGTCAGACGCTCTCGATAACGATGCCAGTGAGGGAATGAGCAGTGAGCCGGTGACTGACTGCAGGACGAGGCGGCGGTGATGAAGCGGGTTTGTTTTTTGCATGCCATATTTTAACCCGTTGCTGCAGTGATTCCAACGCCAACGTGTTTGGAATTGATTTGTGGCATCGGAATGGCGACGAAACGCGGTTTCCGAGATAAGACAGGGCGGTTTGCAGTTCCGATTGACGGGTTTTTGAGAGCAAATGCGATTCGACTCACATGACCCGTATGAATGTGCTTTGTTCGCTTTTCTATTGCCACGTGTCACCTCCTGTAGTCAGATGTGGATAGGCAGGTTGAGGGCTTTACGATTTTGTTCCCACGATGCCACACGCTGCCGGGAACACGAAAAACACGTTGGGACGGTGTGGTGTCAGTGTCGGTTCGTTCCGAGCTTGGGTGGGTAGCCTGAGGCAGTGCGCCAGGATGATCGGTTGGGGCGCAGCCTGACGCTGGTTAGTCGCGGCGTTCCGTCGCGTTCAGCGTAAGGGTTCAACATCGGCCGGGAATCTTAATGTCGGCAAGTCCGCCGCCCTCAATTTGTCTGCTTGAGCTTGGGGTCGTGAAATGCAATCACGATGCGTTGTCGGCAGATAAGTAAAAGAGAAGCCTGCGAGGTAGCTCGAGGCGTTTTGCAAATGATGGATGCCGTTGAAGTTTTCCGACTAGAAACGTGTTCCTTCCCGGTGCTGGTAACTGTCAGTTGCTGTGATTCCAAAGTTCTGTCCTGCCGCAACGCGGGACGTTCTCTGGGCGACGCACTTCGTAACGTTCCATCAGTTCAAATTAGAGCCGATGCATGGGCGCCGGTACCAGGTTGTCTGGAAGCGTCCTGAAGTGCAGGGGGAATATTTTGGTACAATCGCTCTCGCGAGGTTCATTGCTTGTAAATAGTGAAACCTCGTAGCCAAGCTGCGAGGAGGCGAGTATCAGCCTTTTTGTTTCGATTACGTTTTCAGCGGAACCGTAGTAGCCTGCTTTTATGTCTTTAGGAATACTTGTCATGCGTACGTTGTGCAGTTCATTAATGCCGTGTTATTTTTCAATTGTTTGGTTTTTCATATATTTTGCGGATACTGCGCCATGCATTGCACAATTGGCTAACAGCTCGCAACAGCAACAGGCTACAGGGGAGGAGGAGCCTTCGGGCGCTATAGCTGAGAATGAAAAGCCTGCGAGTGAAACTGACACTGAGGATGCTACTGATGCTGACGAGAAAGGTGCTACTAACTCAACCATTCAGCTTGCTGATGACGAAGCCCTTAAGGTAGAGGTTGGGCGTATTGCCTTTCCGACGTATGAGTTCGAGATGGGCAAAAAGCGTCTGTTCTATGGGCTATATCTACCCAAGGGATTCGACCGATCCAAAACGTACCCGCTGATTGTTGTTCTGCATGGTTTGAACGGTAGCCCAGGCCAAATACTGGCTTATCCTGGACTCACAAAACATGCCGATGACGAGGGCTATATTTTGGTTGCTCCGATGGGTTACAACGCCCGCGGGTGGTACGGGAGTCGCGGAAAAGGTGGAGGCAGAGGATCAGACCCGCGAAATCTGGGGGAACTTAGCGAACAGGACGTCATGGAGGTGCTTAAGCTCACACGAAAGAATTTCGATATCGACCCTGACAGAATCTATTTGTTCGGGCATTCGATGGGGGGAGGTGGTTCTATGCATTTAGCAATGACCTATCCCAAAGTGTGGGCAGCCATCGCAGTCATCGCGCCCGCTCTCTACGGGAATCGTGATCGACTTGCACCGGCGAAGAATATCCCTGCTTACGTTGTGCAAGGAGATCAGGATCGGCTTGTATCCGTTCGGCAAACCCGACTGTGGGTCGATAAAATGCAGGATCTTGGAATGAAGCACGAATACGTGGAAGTCAAGAATGGCGGACATGTATTCCTTGCTTGGCAACACTTCGACGGCATCTTTGCGTTTTTCGCAGCGAACCCTAAATGACATTTTGCAGAGCTAACCGTTAGAAAATGGTTGTAAATTGTCCCCGTTATGAACCAGAGTGCATCGGTCGTGGATGGATTCTGAAAGGCTTGCTCGATTTCCCTGCTGTAACGCTTGTGCGGAACGGAGACTGCCGCTGCTGAGGGATGTCTCAATCCGATGGATACATCACCCAAAGTTCGGGACGGCCAACGTTGCAGTGAACAGCACGTGCAAGTGTCCCCATGCAGGCCCAAGAAAGAAACAGCGTCATCCGCGCCACATGCCACGCCAGGGGGGGCCCGGTCCCGGTTTGCCCTTGCCGTCGAATAACGCTGGGAACGGGATGGAAAATCGCTTCTATTACCGCCGGCCGTTCCGGTTCATCATCCTGAAGCTCGTCAAATTTTCTTACCGAACGATGAAGTGATTCGGGGGCAACCCCCCGCCCGAGGACACGCTTGTCGATTGCGAAAGAGGCTTGACGACTGAGTGTTGGCAGAGTCAACAATCCGATAAATGTCCACAAAGTGAACCCCAGACAGGTCATCGCAAGGCCGCCAACGCTCGTAACTCCTGCACCCGGAAGAAACGCGGACAGGTTGAATCCGAGTACAACCCAAAAAAATGCTACAAGTATCCCGCGGGCACGACTCCCGTCTTCGATTGCCTCAAACCGCCTTGCTAGCGTTGCAGCTAGCTCGTCGGAGGACAGACGCAGCAAAGCTGTGTCAGGTACAACCACCTTCTCGAACCCCGGAATGCCGACCACTCCGCCGGTGAAACCGGGATCTTGATGAGTTAGCAGGATCAGGTCTCGGGGTTTCCAACCCCAAGCCACGGTCTGCCGGGTTGCCGCGTCCATACGGTCACGGTCAGACGTGCTAAGCCCGGTGACTTGCTGGAAGCCGCCAATTAGACCCCCAAGTTTCAGTTGGAACGCTATTAGTAAGAAACCTAGCGCGATGATCCCACACGACACTGCGAGCAACCCCTGCCACCGGCCGAGTGCCAAAATGAGAAGACTCGCGAGGAGAAAAAAGCACCCTTGGAAACCGACGCCGCGGACCCAACCAATGACGAAGCGCCGCCACAGGATCGGTTTGGGGCCTGCACGGTTTGGTAATAAGTAACCGCCGAGTAGGTCCAGCGGAAGCAATATTGTTATCAGGCCGCCAAAAACAGTTGCCAATGCAATAAGATCAGAGCCGGACCAAACTTCCGTGCCGGGAAGCCATTTCAACGGAACCTGTTTGATGAGGCAGTAAAAACTGGTCAACACAAGCAGGCCTACCCCCAACATGCCTAACAAGAGTCGTGAACGGGCGTACGACATTCCTGTCTCCAATTCGATGGACGGCCGAAGAATCACCTAGCTGGTTAAAACTACAGGCTCAAGAAGTTGCCTTGAGTTCCTCGAGTTGTCTTCCAATTTCCTCTGCCTCAGCAAGTTTTAGATCGCTTTTCTTTCGATTTACGGTCGAAAGATCATAAGCTTCCTGCATCAGCTTGCTGTACTTGTCCTGCAACTTCTCTTCGCGACTAGCAAATCCAAACATGGCATCCCTCGGGTTGAATTAAGTAACGTCGAATTATTACCGGGAGTCAATGGTTCACTGGATGCTGTTCAACAACTGAAGGCCAGTCGTTGGAACCTTAGCGGCGTAATACTCATTGGACGCCTGTGACTTCACAATCCTTGCTCGGCTGCAGTGGTCCCCAAAACATGATGCGTGTTACAGGAAGCTTCCCTGGAAGAAGACTTCTGGTGACCAAGAAACGAAAACAACTCAGTTCTCGGTACGTCATAAATGACAGCGTAAACTCTTCCTGCGACGGATAACCACGGAAATGGCGTGAGGATCAGTGCGTGGCAACCAAACGGTTGCCACGCACCGCAATCACAGACGCGATTTTCGTATCAGGAGAGACTCAAGATTTGATCAGGCGACACGAACTGCTCAGCCATTTTTGCGGTGTGGTGATGGTGTGTGAAGATAATCACTTGCGTTTTTTCTGAGAGCTTCTTCATGAGTTGGAAGAATGCATGCGATCGGGAATCGTCGAATGTCATCAGCACATCATCAAGTATCAACGGCATAGCCGCATGGTGATCAAGATGTATGTCGATGGCTGCCATCCGCAGGGCGAGATAAAGTTGGTCACGGGTCCCCTCCGATAACGCCTGTGTGTTAAGGGCGTCTGGCGTTGCGTCCGGGTTCTGCGGGGAATTCCTGAGTGCCACAAGGTTAATCTGGTTGGGGTTCTGTTCGTCCTGCTGGGCCGCTACGCCACTGAAGGAGCCATTGGTTAGGGTATTGAAAAAGGCGGAAGTCTTTTGAATCATGGGGCCTTGACTGTTCTTTCGATACGCTTCGATCTGATCTCGAAGAAATGAGATTGAATGCTGTAATCGAATGAATCGCTCGCTGTCTGTGATCACGGTAGCGAGTGCATTGGTGGCTAACTGTTTCGCGAGGGCCGCATCGTCAGTTGCCCTTCCAAAAAGGTCACGATCTTTTTTCGCGTCCTTGAGTAGATCGCGAGCGGTATCCCTATCAGCTTGAAGGGCTTCGATCTGTTCTTCCAGATTTTGGACTTCCACATGCAAGGCATCACTGTCCTCTGCATCGGCTTGCTGAGTGAGAACATCAACACTAAGCGAGCCAGCGAGATTTGTTAACGCTGCGTTGGTAAATTCAAGCTTTTGCTGAAGCCTGTTCCGGAGCTCAAACTCGGTGATCGCATCACTCAGTTCATCCTGTGAGGTGAGTTTTGCTTCTGCAATGAGCTTGTCGATTGCGGCAGTTGCAGCCTCACATGCCTTTTCCTTAACACGCAGGGTCTCCTCGACTTGTTCGATGTCCTGAGTGAGTGTCTTAAACTCAGTTTGCCGAATTTTGGCCGATGCAACGAGAACCGCAAGACGCTTCTCGGCTATATCTGGATGAACAGGGTCAATGACGGGAGAGTCAGGAAGGTGGCGGCTTCGGTATTTCTCCAAGGTCTCGATGTAAGAGGCCATGCGTTGCATAAGTGATTCGATTTGTTGCGTGCAGTCCTTTATTTCGCGGGCTGTCTTGTGAGCAGTATTCCGCTCTTCCAGTTCCTTAAGTGCAACTGTTCTTGAAGTGGCGTTGTCGAGCATTAATTCAGCAGTACACTCGTCCCATGTTCGTAAAGACGACTCAAGATCTTCGTCGGCGTGCGCTAAAATGTCTTTTTGTGTCTGTAGCTTTGCTGTGAGCGTTTCTAGGTCTGAACGGATTGCTCTTCGTTCACCGTTGATCGACTCTGCCTCCTTAATCGTGTCGTTTAGGTACTTCGAAAGCACTTCGTAACTGGAATCATCACGATCCAGGCTGTCACGCAGGGCTTCATGTAGCTTGTCTTGTGACTGTTGATGAGTATCAAGTTTAGCTTTCAATAAGGCTTGTTCTGATTCAAGTTCACGCCATTTTTCCCAATCTATCAGCCAAGCACCAAGTTCAGTCACGCCAAAATGACGTCCGGGAAGAAAACAGGCGTGCTGATGCCACTGTGTTTCAAGAGCGTCCTGCTCACCTTCGATTCGAGCAACGATTGCCTCGGCCTGCTTTTGTTTGGCTTCAGTGCTGTTTCGTCTTTGTTGGAGCGTTGTAATTTGTCCAATGGTTTCGGCGTGATCACGCAGTGCGTCTGCAATCTGATCGCTCTCTGCAATTTCACGAGAGAAGGCTTCGGCCTCCCCGTCTTCTGCAGGCGACTGGTTCGTAAGTTTTTGGGCAAGGTGGTCCCAGTGCTGGTCTCTTTTCAGTCTGGAGGCTGACAACTCCTCCTCACTGAGCACACCAACAGTATCTGAAACAGACTGGATTTCGGACTCGATCTCAGCACAGGACGTGTTGAAGTCATCTAGTTTCTTCTGGTTCTGCCGTAGGTCTTCTTTGAGTTGTGTCTGCTCAATTTGAAATTGTTCCACGACGGCCAGCGGAGGTACCTGAATCCGCCGGGCTTCTTCCTTGTTCAGATCGACAATTCCAAGCTGGTTTTCCAGTTGCTTCATCGAGGCATCAACGATGTCGTACTTTTCTTGCCAATCTGCTGCGACTCTGATGTTTTGATTATGTTCTGCAACTTGCGAGCTAAGTTCGAGCAGGGTGTGGTGGATATTGTTTTCACCCAGGGCTTCGAGTTTTTCTTGTTGTCTGGTAAGTGTTCTGCCTGTATCGGTGAGATGGCGGCGTGCTTGATCACGTTCACGTTCGGCGTTTGCGATAGATTCGATCACATCCTTCATTCGGGAGAGTTCCGCTTTTTCGACCTCGGGCAAAACTGCCAGACTGTCCCCATCATCCAAGTTCAAATATTTTATGCGGCGTTCTTGCTCGCCTTGCAGGTCGTCTAGTTTGCGTTTAAGCACTTCAACATTTGCGATGTCGTCTAGGTGACGAGTAATTGTCTGGTGAAGTGAGTCGATTTCCGGTGCGTCCGCGACAATCGTTTGAAAAGGAATGATGGCACTGAGTCGTTCTGTTTTGCTTAGAAGAGACGCTTGGTTCTCGTTGATCAGTGCAATTGCGCTTGCGATATTTGATTGCGCGGCAGCGACTCGAGCAGGAAAATCAGAAGCTAAGGGTGGCAGGGTGACCTTAGCCAAATCCGCGTTTGCCGTTTTTAGTTCCTGGATCAAAGGAATGGCTTTTAGAAGGTTGTCGACGCGTTTTAGACGTTTGCGACAATCGGTAAGTTGGGCGTCCTTGAGGTCAAATTCGGTTTGGGCTGTAGCGATTGCCTGGTTCAGTTTTTTCCAGTCTGAAGGGGAAAGTGAGTGTGTTCTTGACTCTTTTTCTTTTTCTTTCACCGTGGTGTATGCAGATACAATCGTGTTCGCTTTTCGTCCATTCCCTGCAAATAGCTTATCTGCCTCGGCTTGCAGTTTTTGAATTGCCGCCTCAATAGGTGAACCGCCCACACTGGCTGCGAAAAGTAAGGCTCCGAGTTCCCCCTGGGCTGATAGAAGGCTGTCTGCGCCGCTTCGTAGGGTGTCGGTACTGAGGCCAAACATATGGGTGAAGAAATCAGGACTTACCGAACCACAGAATGCCTTCAGTTTTCCTTCGTCAATCGTATTCTGATGCTCGTCTAGTAGCGTACCGACGTTTCCTTTCTTTCTCATAAAGGTAAGCGTCTGTTCTCCGTCGCTGATGGTTGCACCGATTCTGAGTTTTCGATAGTCGTGAAGGAAGTCGTCATCTGTTGACGACGGGAAGCCGTACAAAAGGTGGTGAATTCCTCTCAATAGCGAGCTTTTTCCAGCTTCATTCTCACCGTAAATGACATGCAAGTCATGCTCGGATTGCTGGAATTCGTAGGCACAGGAAGTGAACGGCCCAAACGCAGGAATGTTGAGTGAATCGAAGCGCATGTAATTGGCGTGGGGAGTGAAAGGGCGGAATGCGGTTACTATTCGACTGAATCCGAGGTTGCAATGGCTTGAAGCACGATGGCGCTGATCTCGTCACGCATCGCCTCCCGTTCCTGTTCAGTTTGGGGCTTTAGGCTTGCTTGCAATGCGTTTGTCGCTTCAGCGGGGATCTTTCGCATTAAAGTCTCTACGGGAGCAGGCAAGGTATTAGGGTCGAATGCCTTGAGGGCGTCCAAGACGAAGGCTGTCAAATCGTCCTGTTTTGCAAGCTCCTCCGGATTGATCAGGGTATGAGTCTTGAGACGCAGGTCTTCGAGCCAGATCAGGTCCGGATCAATTTCCAGACCGATGCTTTGGCATTCCGCACGTAGACGACTGCGTTCCGCGTGCAGCAGTTCATGGAGCTTTGTATGCCCAGTGAGGGTTATTCTCGCCGCGAGTAAACGCCCGTCAGCCTCGCTCAGAGATTCGATCAGTTGGACACGAATTTGCTGCAGTAGTTCGTGCTCAAACACAATTCCGTCGCAACTCACCTGCAGGTTTTCCCAGCGAACACTATCGAGTGCAACGAACTTGCACTTGGTATTTTCCAAATCATCATCAACAGTGACGAGATAGCACCCCTTGGGACCCGTTTCCTTCACGTGTCTTCCCTGTGTATTGCCAGAGTAAACCACGTGGGGGTTCTTGTGGTGGATCTCTCGGATGTGAATGTGCCCCAGTGCCCAGTAGTGGTATCCATGGGCTACCAGCTGTGAAAGGCTGCTAGGTGCATAATTGCCGTGTCCCTCGCGGTCACCCAGGTTGGTATGTAGCAAACCGATGTTGTAGTGATTTTCGGTTGGGACCGGATAATTTTCCGCAAGGTTCTCAGTAACAGACTGGGTCGCAAACCCCTGGCCGTGCAGACTGACAGGTAACGTTGGATGGTTAAACGTTGCTGGCTGTTTCGTCGGGAACACATGAACGTTTTCTGGCAACGTCAAACTCTTTGTAACGCGCGATGCAGCATCGTGGTTTCCGTAGATCAGGTAAACGAGGATTTGCTGTGATTCAAGACGCCGCATTTCTTTGTTGAATGAAATGCCTGTGCCGAAATCTTTCCAGTCACCGTCGTATAAATCTCCTGCAATCAGGACGAAGTCAACTTTCTCTTCCAACGCCACGTCCACTAATCGTGTGAGAGCCGCGCGTGTGGCAACTCGAATTGTTTCCGTGGGCGCCTCATCGTGTTGTGATAATCCTGTTAACGGGCTATCGAGGTGAATGTCAGCTGCGTGAAGGAAAGTAAACATGGGGTCCAACGAGCATGGGGGCAATTGGAATACGGAAGCTTCGTGGCTCGACCGGTTGTCAGGTCCAGTTCAGATAGCCTGGCGTAACACGGCAATGGCACATTTTCTTAGGTGGTTGCAACAATGATTTCCAACGCGAATCGCTTTACAACATTAGTGGGCCGGGCGTTGGGATAGCTGCTTCGGATGGCTGGTGTGACGGGCAGTATAAGCAATGGTTTTGAGATGGGGAGTGACGGCCCTTCTCGTGACAGTTGGAATGCTGGCTTATGTAGTAGGATGTGGAACGCGTAGCCTAAAAGCTCTTTTTTTAAGTTCAAGCAGCTTTAGCTGCTGCAATGAAGCCAAAATACGTGAAAGTGAATCGTGCCTGGGCGTGCCGCTGAGGGGGGTTGATGCGGACGCACGGCCACTTAAGAAGATGTTAATCTAGGTGAGACGTCAGGCCACGCCTCTCGAGGCGTGTTGGTTCTCTGCGGTTTGGGGCTGCTGGCGGGGGACGTCTTGAGGCTGGTTCATGTGCTGAGGGGGTATTTGAGGGCTGCAACATTTCCGCTTCATAACTTAGCATTGAAGGAATAGCTGGCACACAATTTTGACTGTCCGTCCTGATCAATGAGGCATCCTTGGCTACCAAACGTTCTGCCTTACGCATTTTGCTGTTGATGGTAATTGCCACGGGGCTCATCTTCACTGTCAGTGCCGATTTGCGGCTTTCGAGCCTTCGTGAAGTTCATCATGAATTGCTGATGCGAGTTGGGCTGTTCGAGGAATCTGATTTGACGAAGGTGCACGTGGTACGTGCGGGTGTACCCGAGGACTTAATTACATCAGAGATGAGTAATTGCAAGATTTGGCGGTACCGTCTTTCGATTCCTGCTAAGTATCATTTGTGCTACCAGAATCATCAGGGGCTGGTAAAAGCGGACGCGCCAGGGGGTTTGGGAGGCTCCAGCCGTACTTGGGGAAGCCCAAATCCTGAGCCCTCAGAAGTCGTCTTTTCGGTTTCCTTCGTCCAAGACAATGGCGAGTGGACGCTGTCGGTGAATCACATAGGTGGCGCAAGTTCGCATGCAGTTCCCAAAGATTTCGATATCAATTCGGTTGATGACCTTGTCGTCGAAGAAGTAGTCGACTTCGGCGTCACACGTTCCTTTTCCGCTGATGAACCTATTTGTTTATTACGCATCCGTGAAAAGAACGAAGCTCTCAACCGTGATGGTACGAAAAAGCAGGGCCTTTATCGAGGTTTTGTGTTTTACCTATTTGAAAAGCAGAGGGAAAAGGCGTTCAGCGCCTGGGCAAGCGGTCAGGT
>NZGD01000166.1 GCA_002690925.1 Rhodopirellula sp. | reverse complement strand
TCCTTTGATTCGCCGTCCTTTGATTCGCCGTCCTTTGATTCGCCGTCCTTTGATTCGCCGTCCTTTGATTCACCGTCCTTTGATTCCTGGCTTTGCTTTTCGACGGAGTCCTCAGTGTTTTCTTCTTGTAAGCGATCTTTCAGCTCTTCGCTTCGATCGGTGACTGATTTCTGCTCGGCTTCGACTTGCTCTAGGTCGGCGCCGTTTTCGGTTCTGGCGCGGGCGCTACGCTGGTTGTTGAGATTGCGTTTTAGATCTTTGATCAGTTTGGTGTATCGTTCCTTTTCGTCACGGATGCGTTTTGAACGGTCCTCGCTGAGTAGCAGTTTGAGTAGGTCACCGAGTTCTCTGGTTGCTGCTTCCTGGTTTTCGACAGCTTTTTGAAACTCTTGCGTTTTTAGCGATGCCGACGCAAGTTTCAGCTTTTCGAGGACGAACTTGTCGCGGGATTGCTTTGCAGCGCGGCGTAGGAGAGCAGAACGCTCAGGGTTCTCCGTTGACTCGACTTCAGCGAGTCGTAGCAACAATTCCTCCAGTCGCTCGTATCGCTTGGCGACACTTTGTTGCTTTGCGGTAAGCAGTTCCAATTCATTTGCAGATGCTTTCTGCGGTCGTTCACCTTGTAAGGACGATAGCGTCAGGACGGCGAGTGCGATCAGGAGATGTTTGAATGTCATTTCGGGTCGGCTATGCAAGCGATTGGGACGGGCGGATACGTTGGTCGAGTTTCCGTCGTTCATGAAATGGGTCCGCGGTGATTGTTGACGTCCTGCTACAGCATCGTTGGTCATGATTGTTAGGGTTGGCTTTGCAGGTTAGTCCAATTCTCAGTAAGGCTCAGGATCTGGTGTGTCCGGATACACTTCACTTGAAAAGGTCAAGTACCTGCTTTTTCCGCTCTTTTTTCGTGTCATCTGTCAGGTCAGCTTGGTCGTCCATCAATTGACGTACCAGGTCAAGGACCTCATTGTAGGTTTCTAGGTCAAGCATTTTTTCGAGAATCGCATTTAGTTGCAGGATAACATCCTCTGCGGTGCTGACTGCTTCAGCTGTTCGTGCGATGCCCTGTTCAGGGTCGCTAATCATTGTCTCGATTGCTTTGATTTGGGTGCGCAGTTTGGCGAGGGATCCGTTTACAGTTACGTTGATCGGATCACGTACTCCGGTAGCGATCCTTTGGCTACGGTCAACTGAATCAACCCGATTGTTTCGCATCTCCAGAAGAATGTCATCGAGAGATAAGGCGATGCCTAGCAATTCCTCAGATGTTTTGTTGGCTTGGAGCCCACTTTGTTGCGTTCTGAGGCGGCGAACTTGCTCAGACCTTGTGGTCGCCTCATCGCTTGCGTTTTCCGGGACTTCAAAACCAGTTCTGCGCAGTAAATCAAGGGTTTGCCTGAGAGAAGTCATTTCATTGATTGTCTGTTCCAGACGAGAGCGTAGGCCAAGTTCCCGTCGCTCCAGAAGTGCCAGTAACTGCTCCGGGGTCACGACTTCCAGCCGGTAAACTTCGCTGCGAGTGACGTGTTCTGCTCCCAGATTGTAGCCATCCATAGCCTCGCCTATGAGATTGACCGCAGTTCCTGGGGCCAACTCACTTAGGGTGCCACTGTCAACAAGTTCTTTGAGGTCGAGTTCTGTTGCAGCTTCACCGTTGCGGTCAAGAGCAGGAGAGGTTGCGGCTGACTGGGTGGCAGGTTGCTCAGCTGAATCGGTACTCGTTGCTGTGGTTGCTGCTGGGGTGACTGCAAGGACAAGATCGGTGACTCCATAGTCATCGCGGGCTTGCGCTGTAACGGGCAGTTTTGCTTTGGCCGTGATGGACGTACCGATCCCCTTGATCTCAACGTTAAGTTCGGGGGGCTCGTCAAGAACGACCCCCAGAAAGTACCGAAATGGTGCTTGAGCCGAGATACCGTTGGTGTCCTTTGGGACAATGCTAATAGTGCTTGCCTCGTTGAAGTCAGTCAGAGTGAAACGCACTTCTTTTTGGTCTTCTGAGTAATTCAGTGTGAGGTCCTTGTCCGTCTTCTTATCGGTTTTCAGAAACACATCAACCTCACCCAACGGAACACTGCTGCTGGCGACCAAGGTGACATCACTCCCCTCGCGTAATCGCAATCCGGATTGGTAGCCCGCGACCATGTCCATCTGCCCGTCATCGGCGGTGCTTAGGTATTCGGGGTATCGGATTTGAAGAGACATGTTTACCAAAGCGGGGGGGGTGATTGCTTCGATACGGTAGTCATCTAATCGATCATCAAGTCCGCGAATGTCCAGAGTGACCGATTCACTCAGCGCGGTCAGCGGTGCTCCATCGAGTACGAATGATTGGAACCCGTCTACGATCCGCCCCACGCGACGCATACTCGACTGGCCGCGTGTGCCGGAGTCGGTTTGGTAGTACACGGTACAAGCGACAGGCAGTTCGGCATCTTCTGCGCGGGCTCGGATACGCAGTGTTGCGTTGCTACCACGAGGCAGTTGCATTTTTTTGTCGTTAAATTTGAGCAGTTCCGGTGCAAGGGCTGTGTCGTCCGAAGCTGTGACGACCGGCAGTTCGATGCCGACCATTTGTATATCCGCCCGGCGCGGCCAAGGGTCGTCAGAGAGGAGAGTGAGTCTCGATGCGGCTAATGCAAATGCTTGTGGACTTAGAATCAGGAACACCAACGCGGCTATCCCAAGTGGGCCAGCAATCGCCAACTTGTGTAACAACGGTTGCAAGCGAAAGATTCGATTCGGATCTACCTTATCAATTTCAGATGCAGCCTCAGCGTGCACGTGATCCAGAAGTGTCCGTGAATGTGAGTCACCAGTGCGGCCAGTTTCGTTCAATTGAACTGCTGTTACGAGGCGACCTCCCAAGCTTGGATGGTGTCGCTCAACCAGCAACGCCAAACTGTCGTCGGGCAATGGACGGTGTAAACGCCCGGCAAGCATCTTCAGGAGTACCACGAAGAGACTAGCTGCTACGACACCGAGAAGCAGTGTTCGGGCTAACCTCGGCATCTCTGTACCCCCGAGTTGGACAGGGAGATAGTCCAAAGCCAGGCCGATCCAGAAAGCAGATAACACCAATGCGAAAACCGCGAGCAGCGAATCCCATACGATGTAGCGTCGAATTCGACTTCGAAGCGTCTGGAGCAACGAGTTCAGAGTGGGATCAAGGTGTGATTGGGAAGACATGCAGGAGAGGTCGAATTACAGTTGGTGCGAGCTGTGCGGGGCTAGGCCCCAAAACAATTTCCTTTTATACCAGACATGATGGCTCTGTAGCGTTCTGGCTACCCCCAGAACTCAAGGCGAACAGCGAGCTTTTCACCGAAGTTTGAACGCAACACATCCCATTCTCATTGATAAAGCGTGTTTACGGAATGACAAAATTTAGACCTTGCATCGATCTGCATGATGGGCAGGTCAAGCAAATCGTTGGAGGAACGCTGCGGGACGACGTTTCGCCGGTCGAGAATTTCGTGTCATCGAGGCCACCTGGCTGGTTTGCTAGCAAGTACGCATCGGACGGTTTGACCGGGGGGCATGTCATCAAACTGGGGCCCGGAAATGACGAAGCAGCGAAGGTAGCTTTGTCCGCATTTCCGGGTGGCATGCAAGTTGGTGGCGGTATTTCCTCGGAAAACGCAGGGTATTGGCTCGATTGCGGGGCCAGTCACGTGATCATAACTTCTTGGCTTTTTAGTGCGGACGGCAAGTTCCGGCCTGAGCGATTGTCGGAAATTCGCGACGCTGTCGGTGCCGAGAAGCTAGTGATCGACCTGAGTTGTCGCCGTGTCCCCCAAGGCAACGGCGGTCCCGCCTGGTGTGTCGCGATGAATCGCTGGCAAAAGCTCACCAACATGGCAGTAAGTGAACAAACGTTAACTCATTTAGCCGAGTTTGCTTCTGAGTTTCTTGTACATGCGGCTGATGTCGAGGGGCTGTGTGGCGGAATCGACCACGAATTGGTGGCCATGCTGGGCCGGTGGGGGCAGTTACCCATCACTTACGCGGGTGGGGCCGCTTCGATGCAAGATGTCCAATTGGTCGATGCCGCCAGCGGTGGAAAAGTCGATGTCACCGTCGGAAGTGCGCTCGACATTTTTGGTGGACAGGGCATGAAATATGCCGAACTAGTCGAGTGGAATGGCCGAAAATAGCCAGCTAAGGCCTTTGTCGTTGCGACGGATCCGCGGAGGCAGATGCACCTGCCAGCCAACTCTGGCTGTTGCCTGCAGGGCTTTCAGATTGACCCTGCTGGGTTGCCAATGAGGCCAATCACAGCATTCATTCACCATCGTGTCCGGTATCGCTCCTCAGCACATACAGCAGTGAATTCTGGTTGCAATCCTCACAGATCGCAGTCATCAAGTCTGCGACTGTTTGTACGTCTTCTACTTGAATTTCATCATGCGGTGCGGCCTGAGGAAAAGCGGGATGAAGCGACTCTGGGGAAACAAACGAGGGTTTCCGGCTACGCTCATAAGTGCTTGCTGCTTTTGCAATGACCATGTTCATGTAATTGTCTTGTGCTGTAGTCGTGGCTTGCTTGTCGTGTTGGTTAAGCCGTCTGGTACACGACTTCTTGCCGCATACTGCCAAATGCTGGGGACTGCCCAGCGGTGAGTGTCATCGTGTTTGAGCGAATCAATGAGCTCTCAGTGAGTTTGTTGCCACCGAACACATCGTCCAGCATCGCCATAAAAGATGCTCTCCGGGTTCGTTTTGGTTCCAAGCGAAATGCACCGTAAACGCCGCAATAGCACGACGAGGGCGGCTTTCGCTAAGGGCACTTCCTTCCAGAAAAGTGAATCACCCGAATCACAAAGATCCGGACTTCAGACATGATAGCCCTCTTTTGGGTTGGGGGCGAGTGTTCGTGACCCCACTTTCCTGGAAGTTCTCGTTCTGACTCGGTTGCTAATTGTCACTTTCACACGGTGCCTTTTCGACGCACACAAGTCCTTGAACGCCCAGATAAACAGAGCGAGACCCAGATAAACAGAGCGAGACCCAGAGAAAAAAGATCGAGGCCAAGTGTTGATGGACACTCAGTAAACCCGATGCAAAAGAGCCCATCAAATAGAACGAGCAGCGGTGCTGAAGTCGTCATCGCATTCTGGGCTCTCAACCGCTCGCACCTCGCTAGGCTTGTCGATGGTGATTAAACGCGAAATATTCACATACCTCCTCTTTAAAGTTCGAATCTGACCTTTTGCAAAGTTCGAATCTGACCTTTTGCGTTTTCGAAAAATAAGGCTGCGGGTGTTGAAGTTGCTCGCGAGCCATACCTCATTTGAATCAGCCATGCCCCCCGTTACCGATTTGCTCGACCGATTCTTGCCATTTTGTGCTTCGGAATAACCCGCATCAGTTTGAGCAAGTTAGGAAAAATCTGAAGGATTTTGCTCAAGTTGCCGATGAAAGCAAAATCAACTGAGGGCGTTGCCTTTTGTCTCGGTTCGATCTGAAGTTACTGCAGTGTGCCGTTCA
The DNA here is from genome assembly GCA_002690925.1 of Rhodopirellula sp. Taxonomy (GTDB): domain Bacteria; phylum Planctomycetota; class Planctomycetia; order Pirellulales; family Pirellulaceae; genus Rubripirellula. The sequence goes on along the minus strand of NZGD01000166.1, from coordinate 31,389 downwards.
CGCTGTGTTTCACAAGCCAGAAGAGATCAAACGATGTGGTGGACAACAGATAGTCGCGTGCTGCGTCAACCAAGGCGGCTTGACAAATCCACTCCGCCGCGAGGATCTGTCACCTTAAGGTCAACGATTACGGCCAGAAAACGACGGCATCGGAAGTTGCCCATTAGTGTGGCACAAGCAGCAGCGAATCTGATCCTTCAGGAGTCCGGCGCCGATAGCCACGTTGAGGTGTTTCGGCTGAAGAAAGATATACGATCTTTGGAATCCGCACTTCAAAACGTAACCCATCAAAGCAAGATCGCTACTTCTTCAATTGAGGCTCTGCAAAAGGAAAAGCAACAGCAGCGGGGAAACTTTGATCAGTTGGTAGATCAGTTTGAGGTTTTGCAGACCGAACATGAACATTTGCAACTGAGGACCTGCGGGGAGAGAGCATGGCTTAAGCTCGCTGTTGATTTGGCATCCACTTTGGGCCGTAGGTCCGCGGCGCGGAAACTTGAGGTTGACCAGCAACTGTCCGAGTTGAGGGATCAGCTAGATCAAGTCCGCTCAGATAATCAGGAGCTGACTAACCGGTTGAAATTGACAAGTCAGGAGAACAAGATCTTCTCGGATGTGATTAGTGATATGGAATCACGCCACGAGCGCGAAGGGCATCAGGCACAGGAGCTGTCGCGGGTACTGCAGAAACGGTTGAGTCAGCAAGGTGCGTCTGATCGCTCGCAGGTTCAGCAGTTGAATATCAGGATCGTAAGCCAAGCGGCAGAAATACGCTCGTTGAAGAAACAACTGGCAGGCATGCAACACATTACGTGTTCCAATGAAACTGGATATGAAATTATATTGGACGACCAGCCGACAACGGCGAATCGATCGGACATGGAGTTGAAAGAACGTCTGGAAAACAGTTTGCAGGCTGCACGTATTGAACTGGATTCGGCAGTCCACGAACTTAAGTATGCGCAAGCAGAATCGAACCGACTGCGACAATATGCCAAACAAGTCGAGGAAAAATACGATTCTGAGTTTCACTCCGTTGTTCAGGTTGCTGAGCTTCATGCGACGCTCGCTGGAAAGCTGAAACAAACACAAGAATCTGCGGAACCCACAACATCGTTCGATCCTGAAAGTCTTCACCAGGTGCAAGCGTTTCCTGTTCAGGCAACCGTCGATGAGCTGGTTGCCCGAAACAACGAACGGACTCATGCGTTGAAGGTGGCAGACGCTTTGCAGGCAACCTCTGCTTTAAGATCTGAAAAAATCGATATGCAGCCCCAGGAAGTACATGAACTCCATCACGAATTGGAGACACTTCGCGAACTGCAAGCAGCTTTGTCTGGTGATAATAAAACTCTGGTAGCCCTTAATGAAGATTTGGAACAGCGGTTGTCTGGGGTGACACAACAACTTTCTACGATGGAACAGAAAAGGTCCGAAGACAAAACTGAGTGGGAAAAATTGTTGGCCCATCATGAGGGTGGAACTCGCGTGGCGGAAGCTGAATGTCGGTTTGTTCAAAGCCAACTGGAAGACCTGCGAGTCGAATTCGAATCGAAGTTGAAGCAACAGCTGGAAGTGATTCAATGTCTCAACGCTGACGTGGGTGCGGCTCGTGCCCTGCAGTCCCAGTTGGAGAGAAAGCTGGAGGGTGAAACATTGAACCGGCAGTTAGCGGAGCTTGAAGTAAGGCAGATGAAACAAGATACGGCGCGGCTGAGTGAATTGGTTTCGGTGGGGAACGAAAAATCGACCAAGCACGGCGAGGAACCTGGTGAAGATGGAGTGATTCGCTCCGCTGCCTGATTCCAGTCTGCTCTGCAAATTTGACGGTCTACAAATACGTGGCCGGGAACGATGTGCCTTGTGATGCAGTCATGAGGGGTTTGAAATCTCGCGATGCCTCCGAATGAACGGATGCCGAAGATTGTCAAGCGTTTTCCTTCTGTTGATAAATATGAACATCCCGTTGGGGAAATGGGATGCTTACCCCCGCCCCGTCAAACTCTTGTTTTACGGTTTGCATCAAATCCCAATAAACAGACCAGTAGTTCTCTGTGAGTGTCCAAGGTCGGCAGATGAGGTTGACAGATGAGTCAGCTAATTCATTGACTCTGATAGTAGGTGCTGGATCTTTAAGTACCAAAGCATGTTTTTGGACGGCTTTTTCTAGGATTTGTTTTGCTAGGTCAATGTCATCGCCGTAGCCAATGCCGAACACAAGATCGACGCGTCGCGTTGGACTGGCGGTCGCGTTCGTGATGGTGCCACCCCAAATGTCATTGTTTGGGACAATCATCAGCTTATTGTCGAAGGTTCGTATGTGAGTCGAGAACAAAGACACGGAATCGACTTTTCCTGAAACGCCCGCAGCCTCGATGACGTCGCCTACATCAAAGGGTCGGTAGGCGAGAATAAGTAGGCCACTGGCGAAGTTACTAAGCGTCCCTTGTAGAGCGAATGCAATCACAAAGCCTGCTGCTCCTACAGCCGCGATTAGTGGAGTGATGTCGATCTCAAGAGCAGCCAAGCCGATGATGAATCCAACCACCATTGATAGCTGTTTGGTGAAGGAGCTTAGAAAGTTGACAAGTAGCTGCGAAACTCCTTTGACTCGGGAGGCACCACGGTGAACAAAGTTCGCCAACATACTTGCACCGAAGTACGACACCAAAAGTATGATAATGAAGCGAACGAGATTCCAAACCCAACGCTTACCGCCCTGTTCAGCGACCAACCAGTTGGTGAACATTTGCCACACACCGGCTGCGTCTGTGACTTCCAACGCAACACCAGAAACCGCGTCGTTGTATTTTTGATATTCATCGGGATCGCCGCCCTTAATTTCTAGGCTGCTCAGTACAACCTCGAATTTCTCAGAGATCTCGGTTTTCTGTAGGTTGAGTTCAGTGAGTTTGCTGAAAAGCTGCTCACGTTGTTCTGTAAGCGATTCAGTGGTAGATGCTTCTGTTGGAAGCGGAGATAACCTGTCCGTAGAGGCCCGTGATGAATTAATGCCGGTTTCTATATCATCGGGGCCAGCGGAGTTGGAGGTTGTGGGCCGTGGTTGGTTGGTTGCAGCAGTTCCTCCGAGGGCCTTTTGCGTTTCGTTTTCATCTGAATTGGCAGTTTGTGATTCATCTGCAGGTCGGTGTGGCTCTCTGCCCGTGGAAGCTTTTTGCGTGGCAATTTGGGCTGTAGTTTTTTCAATGCGGATTTGAATCGCTGTAATCTCCTCGACATTTTTCTTAAGAAGATTCTGCCAGCCCTTGGCTTCCACCTCGAGTTCATCCACGGTGAGTGGTTTAACAAAGAGTTTGAGATGCGCAGTGGTGACGTTGGGGTCAACGGTAACGGCTTCGATGGCAGTTGAGGACGCAGAGTGGTCGGCCGGGGTTGTTGTCTTTTGTGCTACTGATTTCGAAGACGGAGCAGTTGCTCCCTCGTCGATCGTCTGACACCAAGCGGTCTGAATATGACACGTCTGACATGTGATCGCTGCGAGGATGGCGAGATGGAAAGAGACTCTGTAGAGCAGCAGTTGAGGAGGCATGAGACGAGCTTTGAAGGAGGAGATACAACTGACCTATCGAGTTTGGCAGGTTTTGTGGCGTTTTGCCATGGTCTGGGAGACTGGGGCTACGAAGAGTTGGCGATTCGACGGAAGTTTGAATCACTATTTTGGCCGCCGCGAAAGGTCTGGCAGTATCGCCAAAACGGGCTGAGCCTGCTGCCCAAAATGTCAACAAGAACAGGCAGAAGTTGAGTGTAGCGGGATCGTCCGTCCATAAACGTTTCACGATTGATGGTTCGGCGTGGGTGGGAAATCCGAAACAAACAGAGAAACAGTCTGAAATTGGGTATTCAGGCGACGCCAGAAGCAACAAATTGTCTATACTGCGTTGACAGTAGTGCTGGGACGCGAAGCTACGGCAGTCGTGCTCGCAAGTGCGTGATTTCGAGTTCTGGGTGCCAAACGGTATTTACATCGAATCGCATGCCATGAAAGAGGCCCCAATCAGCCCAAGGTATGGTCGCGACCCCCAGATTCTGCTTGATCGGCCATTTCGCGAGCGTCGTCTAGATTCGGAACTCCCCACTTCATGGCTCGGTCGGCCCTTCTGCAGATTGAGCCGTTCGTCGACCTCACACCCGCTTCGTTCTTTAGTCACGGCAAACGGCACACCTTGTTAGGCGACAATCGGAATCGATCATTTCTCGACGCTCAGGCGTTAGCGAGATTGGCTGCTGTACCTTTGTTTGCCAGGCGGCCAATGGTCGGTGGCGTTTCGGGGATGCACGCCAGTCCGCATCGTGGGTCCAGTGTGGAGTTCGCGGAGTATCGACGATACGTACCCGGTGATGATTTACGCCGTTTGGATTGGCGTGCATACGGACGAACGGATCGATACTATGTCAAAGAGTTCGAAGCAGATACGAACCTTCGGCTTTGCCTGGTGGTCGACACGAGCGGTTCAATGGGTTTTGGCTCAGGAGATGTTGAGAAAATCGAGTATGCCCGCCGCTTAGCCGGATCGCTTGCTTATCTTGCAGTGCAGCAGGGGGATGCAGTTGGATTGACGTGCATGGGGGCCGATATTGTTCGGTCCTTGCCGCCAAGGCGAACCCCTTCTCACTTGAGGGGCTTGAATGACATCTTGGAGAATACCACTCCTGAAGGTGAAACTGGGCTCGTTGCACGATTGCACGAGTTTGCTGAGACGACTCGAGGAAGAGCACTGGTTGTGATCATCTCGGATTTATTCGTTCATCCTCCACAGTTACGCGAGGCCTTTGATCATCTGAGATTCCGAAAGCATGACGTGTCTGTCTTCCATCTGATGGATCCACAGGAGATCTCGTTCGACTTTCGCAGGCCAACACGTTTTGTTGATCTCGAAGGAGGGGTTTCCCTGTTTGCAGATCCAAGTGAAATCATGGACCGCTATCAACAGGCGATGGTCGACTATCTGGCTGAGGTGCGAAGGATTGTCCTTGAGACTGGGGTAGATTACCACCGCTGCAGTCTTGATGGCGACTATGAGCAGGCATTGTTTGACTTCCTGGTGCGACGAAACACGGGGCGGGGCGGTTGATGAGTTTTTTGCAGCCCGCAATGCTGATTGCGTTGCCCCTGATAGCACTGCCAATCGTTATCCACCTGATAAACCAACGACGGTTTCAGACCGTGCAGTGGGGAGCAATGCAGTTTTTGCTTGCTGCCAATCGGATGTCTCGCGGATATGCCAGAATCAGACAGTGGTTGATCCTTGCTGCTCGGACATTGGCGGTCGCTGCGCTGATCTTTGCAATCAGTCGCCCGCTTTCCAGTGGCTGGTTGGGCGTCGCGGGTGGTGGTCAAGTTGATACAACCATCATCTTGCTGGATCGATCACCGAGCATGAGTCAGGCGGGACCCGATGGCGTGTCAAAACTCGAGGCTGGAATTGCAAAGTTGGTTGATTCACTTGAAACTCTTGGGGGGAACCGATATCTCCTGATCGATAGTGTCAATCAAGAACCCGTGGAGTTTGAAAAGCCTGCCGATTTGCTGCAGATGCCTGAGACTCAATCGGTGAGTGCTTCGGCAGATTTGCCCTCATTGCTGGAGGCCGCGGATCGTTACATCAGAGAAAATCGTCCCAGTCGAGCTGAAGTTTGGATGTTGAGTGATGTGAGACGCAACGACTGGAAAGATGATAGCGGGCGGTGGGACGCGATTCGTGAATCACTCGTTGAGTTGCCACAAATGGTCAGGTTCCACCTGTTGGCCTATCCCGAAATTCCGACTGGAAATCGCTCGCTGGCGGTCACGCAGGTCCGCAGAGTTGAAGATGGTGATGCAACAAAACTTATGATATCGCTGCAAATTGAGCAGGAAGAGAACGACGCTGCGGTGACGACCCTTCCGGTATCGCTGGAGCTCAACGGCGCGAGATCCACCTTTAACATCGAATTAAGCGGCAAAGCCTCAGAGTTGGTGGAGCATCCTGTGATGCTCGATGACGGGACTTCAAGGGGTTGGGGCCGGGTTTGGCTGCAAGCTGATTCCAGTGCAAGTGACAACGAATTTTACTTTGTGTTTGATAAAGAGCCGCCACGAAAAACGCTGGTGGTTAGTGATGATTCAGCAAAGGTCCGCCCCATCGAGTTTGCGGCTGCTATCTCGCCCAATGCGGCTGTTGTTTGTGAGTCCGTGAGTCTGACCCCCGAAGAGCTGGTATCGCAGGATCTGAATAACGTATCGTTAATCGCTTGGCATGTGGCTATTCCGGGTGAGGATGAAGGGCTGAATGCTGTTCTCAAGGCTTTCGTGCAACGCGGTGGGCAGTTAATCTTTTTTCCGCCAAAGTCTCCGACCACAGCCAAATTTTCGGGAGTCAGTTGGGGAACATGGCAGGAACCACAGGTGGTGCGAGTGGGATCCTGGGTTGGAGATCAAGATCTGTTGTCTCGAACTCGCAGTGGCGATGCTTTACCGGTCGGCGAACTCAAGGTCACGCGACATTGTGATTTGGAAGGTGATTTCAGATCGCTCGCGGTACTTGATGGTGGGGCTCCACTACTTGCAAGGGCAACGACTGATCGTGGTGGTGTTTTCTTTTGTACCACGACAAGCATGGCTAGTGACTCATCGTTGGCGACGGCCGGTGTTGTGCTTTATGCCATGATCCAACGTGCCGGAGAAGCGGGAGCAAAAACCTTGTCCAGTACCAAGCAAGCGATTGCTGGTGATGCCGAAATCGGCGAGATGCAAGGTTGGGAGCAGTTGGCGGGAAATCCAGATGGTCTCTCCAGCACTTATTCGTCTACCGCAGGCATCTATCAAGGCGAGGGAGCTTTGCTTGCGATCAACCGGAGTGTGGGGGAGGATGCCGAAACGATTGTTCCAGCAGATCGTATAGAAACGCTATTCTCAAATCTCGATTTTGATCGTGTGAATCAAACAGCCAGCGACGACGATAGCTTGATACAGGAGATCTGGCGATTGTTCTTGATCGTTGTGTTGCTCGCACTGATTGCCGAAGCCGTGTTGTGCATTCCCAAACGGATAGCTGCCAACGATCCCCTTTCATCATTTAATACCGGACGCACATCGCAGGTAAATCACAGCAGTGGTTTCAGCGATACAAGGCCTGGCCCCCAGGTCGACGATGTATCGGTAGGGGGGGTCGCATGAGTGGACTCCAGCACCTGACGTTTCTCGCGACGCCATACTCGATTTCGTTATCGATCATTGCGGTTCTTGGGACATGTGTGGTCAGCTATTATGCATGGCTGCGCAGTGGACGTATGCGGTCAGTTGCAAAGTTGGAAGTGTTGCGGATTTTGATCGTCGTCATGATTGCGATCCTGTTGAACCAGCCGGAGTGGATCGAAGAGTATCAACCCGATACCAAGCCTACGATTGCGATTCTTTGGGACGATTCTCGTAGTATGGAAACACGCGACATTGTGGTAGATGGCGCGACAGGGAAAGAAGCCATTACGCGTGCCGAAGCGATCAAGCCCCTGCTCGATCCTGCGGCTTGGTCGGTGCTGGATGAGCGTTTGAATATCGTTTTGCAGCCAATCAGTAGTGCTGGGAAAGCAAGGGTTAAAGATGGCGGTGCGCAACTGAATGCAAACGATGATCAAGGCTCGGTAGAGGAAAGTCCCATCGTCACTAACCTTAAAGACCCGTTGATGGAAACTGCCGCGCGAGTCGGGCAGTTGATGGGAATTGTGCTGGTTTCTGATGGTGATTGGAACGATGGAGAGCCTCCTGTGGAGGCCGCCTCTCGTTTGCGAACCAAGCAAATTCCGATTTTTACTGTCGCTGCAGGTAGTCCCAGTCGGTTGCCTGATGTTGAGTTGCTCAGCGTGGATATCCCGACGTTCGGTGCCGCTGGAAAACCGGTTCGTATTCCTTTCACAATCGACAGTTCTCTGCCCCGTGACTTTGTTGCGACCGTCACCATGCAGGTTTCCAATGGTGACAAGTTGACCAAGGATGTTCGTGTGACCGCGATGGGGCGGACCTACGAGGCCTTCAATTGGAAGACGACGGATACGGGCGACTTCACAATTTCAGTATCGCTGCCGACGCAAGCAGAGGAAACCATTGCTGATAATAATGAACAGGCCGCGCCGATCGTTATCCGTGAGGAACAATTAAAGGTTCTAGTCGTTGAGTCCTATCCAAGATGGGAATACCGGTATCTGCGGAATGCTTTATCGAGGGATCCAGGAGTTGAGGTGTCGTGTTTGTTGTTTCACCCGGGCTTGGAAAAAGTGGGTGGAGGATCGCAGGATTACATACAGTTGTTCCCCGAAGCGATTGAAGACTTGGCTACCTATGATGTTGTATTCCTGGGTGATGTTGGGCTTGATGATGACCAGTTGACTGAAGAGCAGTGCAAGCTGTTGAAAGGTTTGATTGAACAACAGGCCAGCGGTTTGGTGTTCATGCCTGGGTTGCAGGGTAGGCAATTCAGTTTGCAGGGAACAGCTTTAGAAGAATTGAATCCGGTTGTGCTGGACGAGTCGCAGCCAGGGGGGTGGGGATCTCGTACTGCAGGGCATTTTGAATTGACCGAAAGGGGGCGTGGTAGTCTGTTGACGAAGCTTGCTGATAGCGGTGATGAAAACGTGCAGGTATGGGAAGACCTTCCTGGGTTCCAGTGGTATGCACCCGTCGTGAGGGCCAAGGCGGGGGCAGAGGTTTTGGCTGTTCATAATGAGATGAGCAATCAGTACGGTCGCCTCCCTTTGCTTGTGACGAGGACTTTTGGGGAGGGTAAAGTACTGTTCATGGGTACTGATGGCGCGTGGCGTTGGCGAAAAGGCGTTGAAGATAAGTATCACTATCGGTTCTGGGGGCAAGTAGTACGTTGGATGGCTTATCAACGAAATATGGTCAAAGGAAAAGGCATGCGTCTTTTCTATAAGCCAGATCAACCTCAGGTCCGCAAGACGCTCACATTTAGCGCGCATGTCATGGACAAGGGAGGAGAACCACTGCAACAGGGCGATGTCTTGGTGACGGTCACGTCACCCGCTGGTACGGTCGATACCGTAAGACTGACGGCTGAAGATGATCAGTGGGGCGTGTTCCAAGGACGCTTTACGCCGCAAGAGCCGGGGAAATATGCCGTCGCAGTTATCTGCCAGCAAACAGGTGTCAAACTGGATACAACACTCTACGTTCGGGGGCAAGCGATTGAACAGGTGGGAAAGCCCGCAAGACTCGACGTGCTTGAGGAAATGGCTTTGGTTTCCAAGGGGAAAGCTGTCGAACAGAACAGCGTTTCCGAAATCATTGAGTTACTTGCCGCCCTGCCACAACCAGAACCCTCACTGAGGCGGTTGCAATTGTGGAGCCACCCGCTGGTGTTTTTAGGGCTTTTGGTGCTTCTGGGAATCTTCTGGGTGTGGCGTAAAGCGGTCGGGTTGATTTAGACGTAGGCCGTAGCCTTGAAGGTTTGGAGCGACAAAGCTTGTTGGGTCAGGGACGGCGATTTGTTTCGACTCGTGTTATCACCGAGCTTGCATGAGAGAGTTGGGCTGGCGTGATGAGAGCGAACGCATTTGCCAGTTTTCTGAAGCCAGTTTTCTGCATCCAGTTTTCTGCATCCAGTTTTCTGCATCCAGTTTTCGTTGGCCACAGTTGTGGGACGCGGGGTCTGAGTTGAAGGTGTTGGAAGTTGCCCTTGCGTAACTCTGCTGCAACAGGCACGTTCACTTGCCGTTTTTTGTGTTTGAATCTGGCGTGGTTTTACCGATCGACTTGCTGACTGCTTTGTTTTTAAGCGGCATGATGGATTTCGTTGGTGGTGTTTTGGTGTCAGGTTGACTGCCTGGTTTGATTGGTTTGTCAGTTGGCAGGGGAATAGGAATTAAAACGAGGCGAAGCGGGGTACCCTGGGGAGGAATACGTTCGGTGAAGGGCAAGTACAGCAAGTCACCGGCCTCCGCGCTGCTTGCCACGGGGATATCCATCATGGCAGAGTTGAAGTTGGATACGCAGATCATGTCACCTGAATCAGCACGATAGAATTCCTTGCCGCTTTCAGGGTCCTTCCAAAACCCACTTCCTGAAAACACCCAGTCTGGTTCCATCTGTTTTCCAGTGCTCGCCTTTTTTACCCAGCGACGACCGTCGATGGCCTGAAAGTTTCCGTCTTTATCTCGGTAACAGACCCACAGGCGAATCCGCTGACCCGTCGCTGGTACAAATTTGGGCAAAAACTCTACTGGAGTACCACGCATTGCCCCGACTGCAAGCAACGCTGCATGGACCTCTTTGGATCTGGCGAGTGTTCCAATGATGGATTCGTGCTCTTTGGTCCCCTCGGGGCAAGCGAACATTTCAAGAGGACCATCGGTCATTGCGACGTAGCCATCTAAAATGACCTGTTTGTTTTTTGAATCGATCCACAGATGGTCCTTGCTGATTGCCGTTCCACCAGGAGGTGGACTGAGAGCGCGGCGGGTGATCGTTGCTGGTGAGACGTATGCATTGACTGCTGCGTCGATTTCGGCCTGAGTGGCAGTGTCCCTCGGTTGGGGCGTGGCACTGTCTTCAGGTGACCCCGGGCGGGGAAGTTGGGACTTGGAAGGTGGGGCCTGGTCGGTCTCCGATGGGCGAGTGCTTATTGGTTCGACGGAAGTTCCTGCAGCTGTCTGACCATTTGCTTGTTCCTGAGCGGTCACGTAGGTATTTGACAGTTGAGGAACCAGGCAATCAGTCAACAACAATGCAGCGACAATCGGTATGCACTGATTCATCTTGTCTCTCTTTGGTGCGGCACTTACCACCTGATTGGCCCAGATGAGTGACTCGGGGCGTGAGGCGGGCTGTCTGAGTTGGTGTCTGTGGGGCTCAGCATTCAGCCCCATCTGGTGTGGTTTTTCGGTCATCTTTGCGTTCAAGAACCGAATTCATGGCACGCTGATCACCTTTCTACAGGCTAGCGTAGCAACTTTTCGCCAGTAAGGTATCGTCATCTTCTTGAGCGACTATCCTTGCAGGTACCTCGCCAACTGTTACCGCCAGTGGTTCTTATGGGATTCCGGTAGGTAGGCGTGGTCAAATTGGAATCTTCCAAGCCGGTACGTTGGCTCTGGTGCAGGGTGGCAGGACGAGGCGATGCAATCTCTGCCGCGTACGCCGTTGATACGTCGGGCTTGCGGATCACTTGCATGCTGAGTTTTTTTAAAGTGCGTAAATTACCGCCGGTACTGATGAAAGTACCGTCACGGACAAAATTGGTTGGTTTTGATGTCAAGAGAATCTTTTCTTGTTGGGTTTGATAGCGTTGAGCCCGGGGATGCAGGTAGCAATCAGCCTGAGGGCGATGGGTGCAGTGAAAGTTGGGGCCCACTGACGAAGCATTTGTCACGTCTCGCTCATCCCCGGCACATGCAAAAAATGTTTGGCGAAAAACAAGGGCAGCTCGCAGTTTATCTATGGGGTGTGGCGGCGGCACAGGGTGGCGAGTGCGATCGTTTGATCCTCGCTTTGTCAGCTTTGACTCGTGCAACCGAGAAGCCAGCTGATGGAGCCTGCGAATCTTTTGAGAAAATTGATTTTGATCGTGAGGCAGCTTCCTTCATCGAGTTGATCGATAGTCGCCATGCATTCACTCCCCTGGATTGTCACTTTGCAATCATTTGGGCAGCAGCTTTGCCCGCACTGGCGAGTCGTATTGAAGCTCACCGTTGGTGGCGACTCACGTCCACTCTGCAGCACCTGCACGAGTCAGTGCTGCAACGCAGCACTGCTTACCGGTTCGATCATTTAATGCTTGCGGGGGAGTTGGGGCTGACACTGGCATGGCGTGTTCCGTGTGTGGCTGCCTGCAAACGCCTAGCAGGAAATGCTGGTGAGTCCATCAGGATGTGGTGTGATCGGGAGCAAGAATCCGTATCAGACGCATTAGGGAACGCGGCAAGTGTTCGACTTGTTTTGGCATCATTGCTGCGTTGCCGGAAGTTGCTCGAAAACGTTGCGAAGCGAAAATTTCGGAAATCTGATCGCAGGACTCAGGCTGGCTTAGCCAAGTGGACTGCTGCTTTGACGCATCCGGTGGGAACCGCTTTTAGCGCCGCTTCGGTCGACGCGATGGCGGCTGACGATCTAGAGTGTGGTCTGATTGCTACACTGCAAACTGAATACCCAGAAATGTTGAACGCGGCCTTATCGGCTGCCCGCGGCGAAAAACCGGTGGGTGGACGACTTGCATGGGAGGTGGGGCTTCCAGAAACGTGGCACCACGACCAAGATGCAAAACTGGCCATAGGTTTTGCCGATTGGGATGTCAGGCAAGGTCGATTTCATCTTGATTATTCCGGAGAATTTCCGGAACTGGAAATATTTGCTGGTCGGAGGCGACTGCTATCGGGACGGGTCCAAGTGCGGCTTGAAATAGATGGTGTTGAGCGGCAGCCCTGTGGAGAGTGGGCAGAAGTTTGTGAGCACAGTGATGATGATGTGCATTATTTGGAAATAGAGCAGCCGTGGAGTGGCGGGCTCGTTCTGCAAAGACAGGTAATGCTGGTGCGGGATGATCGTTGTGTCCTGCTCGCGGATAGTGTGATCCCAGATGAACCGCTTGATGTTTCAGGATCAAAAATCGAGTACTGGTGCAATTTGCCGCTAGGAGAGACAATCGGTTGGATATCTGAACCAGAGACACGTGAGGGTTTCCTCTGTGACGGAAAGCGTCGGGCGCTGGTGATTCCAATGGCAGCTGGCGAATGGTCAGCAGGTGCTACGGAATCAACTTTGGCTGAAACCAGTGACAGGCACTTGCAGCTCTTTGTACGGGGGCGAAAATCGCTTTATGCACCGATTTGGTGTGATTTTCAAAAACGTCGCTTCTCGCGGCCGAGGACTTGGCGGCAGCTAACAGTAGGGGATCAACTAAAACTGGTGCCACGGGACGAAGCGACCGCCTATCGCGTTCAAGCTGGATCTGAACAATGGATGGTATATCGTTCACTTGGCGAGCGACGATGTCGCACTGCGTTAGGAAAGCATTTGATCGCTGACTTTTACGGTTCACGTTTTTACGCCAGTGACGGGTCACACGAAGAATTGGTAACGGTAGACGACAAGTGTTCCACGGATGATGACTGAACAAGAGACACAGCAACGTATCGTTCATAACTGGCAATCTGTCCAACAGCAGGTTCGCGAAACCGCGCTCGCATGTGGGCGTGATCCAAACGCAATTCGTATCATCGGCGTGACAAAGTATGTGGACGAGCAACTCACGCGGGCGTTGATTTCGGCTGGTTGTCGTGATCTGGGTGAAAGCCGTCCACAATTGATGTGGCAAAAATCGGAAGCAATGCAGGATGTGACCCCGCTGTCATGGCACATGATCGGACATCTGCAACGCAATAAGGTCCGGCGGTTGTTGCGTTGTGAGCCAACGATTCACTCTATTGACAGTGAACGTGTGCTTTCCGCGATCGCCGAAGAAGCCACGCAGCAGGGCATTTGTATCAACGTTTTGCTTGAAGTGAATATCAGTGGTGATGAAGCCAAAACGGGATTTGTTACTGACGCTGTTGAGCCGATACTCGAGGCCCAGCAGCAACCCGGTATTCAAATACGCGGGCTCATGGCAATGGCGGGCTGGGGGACGGACCCCACGACAGCACGGAGGCAGTTTGAGAAAACGAGAGAGCTACGTGATCAATTGCAAATTGCAACTGGTCGCCCATTGCCTGAACTTTCAATGGGAATGAGTGGTGACTTTCAAGCTGCCATTAAGGAGGGGGCGACGATGGTTCGAATCGGATCGAGCTTGTTTGACGGCGTGATTGAACGAAAATAGGCTGCGGGTTGATGCTTTCACTTTCTTGATTTGTGCTCGCAGCACGATGTACCAAGTAAGCAAGGATTGGTGTGACTAGCGACGGTTGGTGCGGTGAGTCGAGTGTGTCGGCGCGACTGAGGGCGAAATGCTGATGATGCAACTGCCTTCGGATTGGCAATCGTCGGGCTAATCAAGAAGGCGAAGAGCGAGATCAATCCTGTTGGTTGCAAAGTAGTGCGGTGTAGCAAGTTCAATACGGTGAGGGAACACTGTGCTGATACGTGCCATCTACCGGTTTCTTAGCAGCGGGGGATTGGGAGATCAGACGACTCATCGGGATTTTCCTGAAATGAGTTGGAATCGGGGCCGGGAGAGTGTTCGTCGAGTCCTTGATATCGACAAGGATGTTTGGAGTGCCGGAAGTCCTTTGATTGGTGTGTGTCGAGTCAGTCTGTTGTCAAACTTGGCAAAGCCGCTGTTCTAACCGCGTTGATCCAGCATCTGCTGTACTCGTTGCTCGATGGTTGTTGTGATCGTGCTTGCTTGCGATTTTACTTTGCGATCGCCGCTAACTTCCACAGGTTCTCCAAAAGAAACTTTGACTCGCCGATCAGCTTTGATATCTGCTGTGGTCTTCTGCAGGACATCTTCTTCAAACTTGTCAATGGTTTCAGCCATCCGATCAATTGAGGGTTGGTTATCTACATAGTCGCCCGGATAACTGAATGACTGCACTACAAGAAACAGGTCCTCCATGTCATGGTTCAGTTGGTTGGTCTGGGCTGGATTCAGATCACTCGCAAGTTCTTTCTCCATGATGGTCTTTCGAGCAGTCTTGACACGTTCAGGGATGCTTTTGGTCGACGATGCGATTTCGTTGCGCTGTTCGACGTTGGTGAGTATGTGTTCGCGAAGTGAGGCGATTCGCTCAGGTAACCGGCCAGATTGAGTTGTTTTCAGATACTCCAGTTCCTTGACCATGAGCAGAGCTTCAGCAAACTCGTAGATGCGTTTCTCGAGTGGTTCAGTTGTCTTAGGCCTCCAGAATATTGAGGTTTCCAGCTCACTCATGGTGGCCAACAGTGACGAGGTGGGATCATCGACATAGCTGTACTGTATAGCGCAAGGGATGCACGTGATGGGGCGTTTGCTCTTTCTCGCTGCGGCAACAGCGATAGCCGCCGCACCCTCGCGGAACGGTGTGACCTGTCCATTGCAATGGTAGATTTCACCTTCCGGGAAAATGACAAGAGGCTCCTGCTTCTCCTGCAGGATGCTGGTTGCCAGACGGAACGCACCGATGTCATTTGCTTCCCGGTCAACGCTAAAACAACCATGCTTGGTGAGGATCCACCGAGCAAGCCACGACTTATCGTCAAAGACATGCCAAGTTGCCATCACGTGTAACGCTGTTCCGATTTGATCAGCAGCTGAGTAAATCACATAGGGATCTGCATGGCTGGAATGGTTTGGCATCAGCATCACGCCCTCTCCATTACGCAGCCTCTCTTGGACAATGCTCTCGCCTTCAACCTCAATGTCAGAGATTTGGATCGAGCGTTTGCGCTGCCGATCCCGGAACGGACGCAGGAGCTTTACAAGTAATGGACTGACGCTCGGCTTCCAAACTTGCGGCGCGAAGAGCATTGTATAACGATTCATGTTTCAGTGCCTTGCCAATTCACTTGATTCAATTCCGCCATTGCTAAAATCAACGCTTGTGTCCCATCCTTTGCATGGCCTTGCGCCACAACAGCTTGGTAGAGTTGTTGAGCGAGCGCGAGTCCTGGTAGAGCCAAGTTCATTGCAGCAGCTTCATCAAGCGCAATGCGCATATCTTTGATAAAGTGCTCAACAAAGAAACCGGGGTCGAAATCCCCGTCGATCATGCGTGGAGCCATGTTGGTCAGGGACCAACTGCCCGCGGCTCCCGAGGACACACTTTGAAGCACGGTGGTAAGGTCGAGTCCAGCTTTGGTCGCATAGAGAAGTGCTTCACAGACAGCAATCATTCCTGACGCGATTAATGTCTGATTCACCATTTTGGTGTGTTGCCCGCGGCCGGGCCCACCCTGATGTACAACGGTGCTTCCCATCAAGTCAAATAGAGGTCGCAAGCGGGCGACATCGTGCGCGGTACCACCCACCATAATCGACAGTGTCGCGTTGCGTGCACCTGTGTCTCCGCCACTGACGGGCGCATCGATGCTCGCAACACCCTTCCTTGCAGATTCCTCCGCGATGTGTTCAGCAAGCGATGGTTTGCTGGTTGTCATGTCGACAATCGTCATCCCCGCGGATGATCCGCTCAGCACGCCATCCTCTCCCAAAATGACTTGCTCTACGTCAGAGGGGAACCCTACGATCGTAAAAACAACATCTGACTGTTCTGCAACTTGCTTGGGGGAATCCACAAAAACCGCTCCACGCTCAACGAGTGATGCGGCTTTTTCGGAGGTCCGGTTGAATACCGTCGCTGTATAACCTCCCGCCATCAAGTGACCACACATGCTACTGCCCATCACACCGGTTCCGATCCAGCCGATGCGTGTATTGCCTGGGGTGATGTTAGGAAGAAGTTGCTGGTTATTCACGTTTGCTGATTCTCTGCGTACTAAGGTTTCGGGATTAGTGGCACCCAATATACCTCGCGACACACCTCAGAAACACGGCGGACGCTGAATTGAGGCAACGTGAGGGAACGCCAACAACTTTGACAGAGTCAGGCGGCTTGCCAGCGTTTTACCTCTTCTTGTGTAGTGCCCAGCCAGATTGCGGTGGTCCAGTCGGGTAGCTTCTGTCGCACATCGGATAATCCAATGACCAAATCGCGGTTTTTTCCGCCTGGGCGAGCGATTGCGGCGGTGATTTGGACAGTACAACTCGACGTTGGCATCTTAACGTGCTGGTTGTATCCGGGATGCTGCGGGGCGGATGAATCAATGGTGGATAACGGCGCCGCTCGCGAAGTCTGTTCATCCGAGGTCAGAGGTAGCTTTGCAGCAGTCCGATCCCTACGTGCTAACAATCGATTAAGTGATTTAACATGCCATGCCGCTAGCTGGTCAGAGAGGATTGTTCGCACACCAGGCAGGTTTCTGTACCAATCGATTCGCAGATTACGATCGGTCCGACTCGCAAGTTCCCATGATAATTCCACAAAGAAGTGTTTTCGGAACGACAAATACGGAGGCGTCACCAGCACAGGCGTGGATGCACGTCTATCGGCAAGCGTAAGAATCTGGTTGGCAATGTTCTGTAGCGGCATGAAAACGTATCGACTTGGTTTAGGCAAGTATTGAGTGCGGGATGTTCCACTCAATACTCTCAGGTCCCCGATCGCATGCGTTTAAGCATTCGTTGGTAGTCGATGGACTGATGGTGTGCTTCTACAAGGTTTTGCCGTGTATCGATGCGATGAATGTTCACTTCATCCTCGATGATCAACATGTCGCTGTCGTCGTGCCGGAGGTTGAGGGTTTGATTCTTCGGTGCAGAATCGATGCTATCGTGTAAATCCTGTTGCAGTGTATCTGGTGCTGCCTCGCTGCCCTCAGCCGGTTTAGCGGATTCTTGGTGGTGGCTGCCATGATGGGGAGATACAAAATCCAGCGTTGCAGAATCAACCGAGGATTCGTCGAAGTCCACGTGAGCAGAATCAAATGAGATCTCGTTAGGCGAATTAGCGGTGACGTCGTAATGCATCTTGTTAGGTTGCTCATGTGCTGCATCACAATACTCAATTTTGTCAGGTGCTGTGATGTTGAGCAGGTCGCTGAGGCCAGTAATTTCCTGATGAATGATAAGCTCTTGCGGTAACGCCGATTCGATCGACGCCGTGGGGTGCTGGGAGCCCCTTTCAGAATTAGGGGCCGCTGCGTGGAGATCGATTGTCTCTTCCTCATCAAAGGTACCGAACAGCAAGTCGTTGGGCGGCGTGTTTGAGGATTCCCCCGACAACTCGCTAGCGACATTGTCTGGTACCAATTCATCATCCAGTTCTAATGCCGGAGACGCTAATTGAGGGTACTTCAATTGCGGGGAAGTGATCTCCGCGGTGCTGAGGTGCTCATTTGTCGAGGCATCGGTCAGTATGACTGAACTATCGGCTTCTGTCGTTGTTTCAAGACTATCGTGCAACGAAGCTTCGTCATCGTTGTCCCAAACCTCTGTGAAAACGTCATCCGTTGGGCTTGGATCTAAATGGGAATCCTGGTGGTTGTCAACTGTTTCCTCATCTTCGCTCGATGGTGAAACCTCAATGTCAGGTTCAAAATCGTATGCGTCGTAGGTGGCTGTCGCTGAATCAGCTGTGGCTTCTTTGGAATCTGTGTCAGCGTAAAGCTGTTCGTTTGAATTATCAGTCAGTTCATCGGCGGTGTCGTCGAAAAATGGTGTGTCGAATGAGTCCAACTCGCCGAACTCAACGGTTGATTCGGCTAAGTTGATTTCAGGTTCATCGACCATCGGACTTGGAAGCTGCTGGACCTCGGCCCACGACTGATCGATGATACGATCTGTGAGCAGGTATTCGTCTTTTTCTGCAGCGAATTCAATCGCGTGGGACAACAACTGGTTGATCAAACGGGGCACTCCACTGCAAGCATGATGGACCGCGGAGATTGCTTCGGTTGTGATCGTAGCGTCGGGATCACAACCACAATTACGGATCGTCTGGTTGATGTACCAGCCCGTTTCCTCGCTATTGAGCGGGTGAAGGTAACACCTTGTTGAGATCCGCTGGCGGAACCCGTCCATGGAGGGTGCGATCAGCAATTCATCAAGATGGTTCCCTCCGAACATCACCACACTGACGCGCGGTTCTCCTTCACGCGTCAGATTGGTCAGCGTGCGAATGGTTTCAAGCAATTCCGGACTCAGTGCTTGAGCCTCGTCGATCAGAAGTAATACTCGTGGCTCCGGTGGATCGCAAAGACAGAGGTGGTCGAACAATGCAAGTTGAAGATCCCCACCGGGTATTTTGGTAAGGTCGGCGCCGGTCTGGTGCAGCATGCGTCTCAGGAAAGAGGCGCTGTCTGAAAAAGGGGTTTCCCCCAAGGTGATGACGCGATGGGTGTTCTGATGACGCGACGCCAGAATTTCGCTGATCAATGTCTTTCCAGTTCCAGGAGGACCTATGACCACGGAAATTGCGTCTCGTGCTTGAATGCTAAGCTCAATCCTGTCCACGGCATCCTGAACGGAACCTAGCCCAATGAAACGTTTGACGCTTGGAAAAGCGGGGAAGGGAGGCAGGTTGTAATCCGAATCACTTGAGTGCATCGCTGTCACACGTTTTGGGAGTTTGGAGACGAACCGCGTCGGATGAACCACATTACGCAGATCGATACAATCGAATTGATCGGCACAATTGGTACTGTTTCTACAGCTGAAAAGAGGCCCAGCAGCGGCATGGAAGGGCCGTGTGGAAGGCTGGGGGTAATGGGGGGGAGTGGCGACTGGACTGGGGTCGCATTCGGGTCACCCCTGGCCTATTCGGCGCACAGCCGTCCCGTAGTCGACAGCACGAGTAGAACCTATTCATGCTCCTCGCCAGCCGGACGCTAGCATTTCTTGGCGTTTTACAATTGATGCAGACAGCGTGTAGTCGATTTACCCCACGGAGGGTGCTTTCTTGGCATGGACATCTGCTGAGCGTCACTTGGGACGAGTCAAAATCCGCCGGGGCTGGTGAACTCGGCGTAGTCGTCAAATTCGCTATGACGCTCGGCGGCTCGGTCACTGAATCGAGTGAAGTCTGCTTCCCAAGTGAGTTCAACATCGCCAATGGGGCCATTACGCTGTTTTGCGATGATGATTTCTGCCTGTCCGGCAAACTGGGCTCGGTCATCGCCTCGGTGGTAGTATTCTTCGCGATGCACAAACATGACAACGTCGGCGTCCTGCTCGATAGCGCCAGATTCACGAAGGTGACTTAGTTTGGGACGATGGTCTTTGCTATCTTCGGCTTGGCGGTTGAGCTGTGACAAACAGAGCAAAGGAACTTCCAGCTCACGCGCGAGACCTTTGAGTCGACGTGCGATCTTGGCGACCTGTTCCTGCCGTGGATCTCGAGAGTTGTCTGGTTCAATGAGTTGCAGATAGTCAATTACGATCAAGCCCAGAGATTCTTCGCGGCGTTTAATACGACGCGCAGCCGCTGCGATTTCGCTGACCGTTCGACTGGGAGAATCATCGACAAAGAGTGGGGCTTGACTGATCTCGTTGGCTGTTTGAATGAGTTTGTCACGATCATCTGAGGAAATCGTACCATTACGAACGCGATGGCCATTGACCCTCGCTAGCGAGCAGAGCATTCGGTCGGCTAATTCAATGCCGGACATTTCCAACGAGACAAATAGTACGGGTTGTTTTTGATTGATGGAGACATGCTCACCGACATTCATTGCCAATGCGGTTTTCCCCATGGAGGGTCTCGCTGCCAAAATGATCAACTCACCGTGGTGCAGGCCACCCGTCATTTCGTCAAACTTGATCAGGCCTGTTTCGGCGGCACCATCTACATACTCGTCTCTCATGCGAGCTTCCATCCGGTCCATGGATTGGTGCAATACATCTGCTATGTTCTGCACAGATTGTGACGAACGCCCATCCATGATCGCGAAAACTTTTTGTTCTGCCTGGGCACACAATTCTTTCGCGCTGGAGGATTGATCATAGGCATCCCGCAACACCTCGGTGCTAGATTGGATGAGTCTACGATAGACAGCTTTTTCCGTGACGATGCTGCAGTAGTAGACGGCGTGCGCTGCGTTGGGGACCGATGAGGATAGCCTTGCCAAATAGGCGGCTCCTCCGACTTTTTCATAATCGCCTGCGGTTCTTAACCTCGATACAAGCAGGGTGATGTCGATCTTTTCACCCGAATCGTGCATCTCTCTCAGGTTCTCGTAGATGATTCGGTTCGCGTCATCATAGAAATCCTCCGACCTCAGAGAAGGGATTTCATCGCATACTTCGGGCAGTAGCAGGATGCTGCCCAGAACACCCATTTCGGCTTCAACATCGAAAGGGGGTTGCCGCTGCAGGATTTCAGCAGCTGACGGTTCTTTCTTTGGCTTTCTTGGAAAAGGAGCGTTGTTGGAAGCCATGGGCCAATCCGTTGGGGCGAAAGAGGGAATAAGTATTGTGGAGGTGATATCCGTATCGACCGGACAGAAGAAAAATGGAGGCGTCTCTGAGGACAAGTATACAAGGATCGGTTTCAAGCCTTGTGAAGTATCGTTGACCGTGTCAAAGCCTGCGAGAGTTCTTGGTCATCAAAACCATTCTTGATTGGTTATACCTTTGCTGGCAGCGGGGTGGGTTGCCGGTTCGATCAAACGTATGTGGATTTATGGGGTTTTCGCTGGGAGTGTGATCTCCAAGGGGGCGAGAAGAATTACGTGTGGGGGAATGAAGTGACCTGGTCACGTGGATGCTGCCGCGATTCTTGGCCGCTTGAGACGGTGACGAGTTGGGAAAATTACTGTTTAACAAGTTCCTGTTCGGCGGGTTCCTGGCTGGCAAGCTTTTGACCGGCAAAAGAAAGAGTGGAAAGCCGGTGTCCTCACAAATCAGCATTGAGGAGACTTGCAACTCGATCCTTGAAAAGAAAAACAGGGTGGACTGGCACTGCAAGGCGTCGGTGAACCACGTGTTTCAGGCCAGATTGACTCAGCCGCTTCGGAGTAAATTTTCGACACGTGCCACTGCCTCTCGTGTTGACATCGCCAATTGTCCACGACCGATCGATTTGCCGTTCTGAAGCCACTGTTTGACGTTGTTTTCCGCGGAAATTGCAGTGCTGTGAGATTTACCACCAAAATGGGTTGCAATCTCTGAGTAAGCAGAGGCTGTCAGTTGGCGGGCCAGGTACATCGCGAGCATGCGAGGCCCGGTGACAGCACGGGTTTGGCTACGTCCTCGAAGCGTGTGGTGAGGAAGGTGAAATGCATCGCAGACTGCTGTTTCAATAACTGATAGGGTCGCGATTGGTGTGGCCGCTCGCAATAAGTTACCGCCAAATTGCCGGATTTCGTCGAGCGTGGGCACACGACCAAACATCCGTTGGAGCGTATTGATCATGTTGGCTACGCCACTTACGACGCGGCCATCACCAGCCAACATCGGATTGATCTGGTCGAGCAAGCTGTCGGGTACTTCCAGCGGACAGCGTTCGGCAATCCATCGCGTTAGAATTTCCCGTCGTATGTCGATATCAAGCGGTTGAAGTGGGCACACGAGCCCACTCGCCATGCGGCCCGCAAGTTCTTGGGACAAACCAGCGATTTCACTGGGGGCCTGCAAACCCGAGAAGAGCAGGGGACGCCCCTCGGAAGCGAGTGTCTCCACCGTGTAGAGCATTTCTCGCAGCGTGGCTTTTTTCGCACCTAAGAATTGCACATCGTCAATCAGCAGAGCATCAACCTCCCGATAACGGCGACGAAACGCAGTAATCCCGCTGTTGCCCACGGAGCTTATGAAATCGTTCGTGAATTGTTCTGCTGAAAGATGCATCACGCGCCGCATGCGGTGACGTCGACGTAGCTGGTGAGCAATCGCCGCCATCAGGTGGGTCTTGCCTGTGCCAGTCGGGCCGCAGAAGAAAATGGGTGAAGCCGTTTTTGGGTCCTGGCAAACCATGGATAGGGCGGTATAGGCGAGCTGGTTGCTGGTACCCGCGACGAAGTTGGCAACAGTCGGCTGGCGTTGATTGTCTTGGGTGACCGCGACTTCTTGCGGGTCGTGCTGCGTTGGTGCTTTCGTTCGACTGCCGGATCCACCTTTTGACTTCGGTTGGATGGAGCCAAGTGATGGCTGGCTGCTTGAAGCGAGATTGCTGTGGGTGGGCGCAAGGCCGGGGAATTGGAGTTGTTCTGCTTGCTCGACCCGAAGCTCATTTGTTTTAGCCCGACTCTTCGATCCCCCGCCATCGGTGATTAATGAAGAGATCGATTGCGCTCGGCCACGTTTGGATCGTGCTTTGGGGGCTCGACTGTTTTGACTTTGACCTGCCCGCCCTGACTGGTGGGCGCGTGATGAAGAAGCTTGTTCAGGCTCCGATTGCTGGATCGGATGGTGATTCACAACAGCAGCAGCATCGGAAGGGGCTGCAGAAACTGAATCACAGCTTGCAGGGTCTTCCGTGGTCGTGCTCTCATGCTCCGTTAGCGGTAGTTGGGCTTGAGTTGCCGCGGGCTCGTCTAAGCGAAGAACGATTTCCGTTCTCACACCGCATGCCTGCATGGCAGCTCCCCGCATTTCACGTATGAAGTTTTGGCGGAGGCGATCCAAGGCAAATTGGCCCCGGATTGAAAGCGTGATGCGACGCGTCTGCTCTAAGGAAGGCCCTGTGCTATCGACAGGAAATGTTTGCGCCTCAGAGTCAGTAAGTTCACCTAGGTCCACCCCAGAATCGACCGCAATCGTAACCCCGTGCGTGAACCACATGCGGAATCTTTCTGCACCTACGCGTCCTGTCAAAGCTTCCTTGAATGATTCGATGACAGCCGTGTCATCGTTGCAGCCGTGCGGTGCAGACATACTGGTAGCGCAATCCTCCATCATGGATGTTTCGCAGTGCAGCAATAACGGTGGCAAATATCAATTCGCCCTTGCGAAGTGGACCACCGTAGATTGTGGGCAGGGCAACCAAAGCGTTGGTAATGAAAAGTCACCAACCTAGCTCCGCCGGGCGGCACACAGACCTCCCCACAATCATTCTCCCGCGGCACACGATTCACTATCGCTTCCGCGGAAGGCAGAATTCTAGGGTTGCTAGCAACCAAGTCAAACATCCTTTGGGCCCCTTTCGAAACTTTCGTTTCGACTTGTTGCGTGAAAGTTTTAAAGTGTCCTGAAAAGCCGGATTTTGCTGGCTGGGTTTCGCGAGTACGCGGCCCAGTTTGGTTCGATGGTAGCCGACTGTTGGACGTGGAAAAGGTGTTGGAAAATCATGGGTAAGTCAGATGCGTTCGGTACGGAGTGAATGTAAGTCTTTTTCAGCAAAGGTTTTACAGTCGATGTTTCGTGTTTTGCTTGCGTTTTGGTGTGCGGCGACATTTGTATGATTTCTGACTCTGCTGAGATCATTTTGGCGAAAAGAGTAGGTGATCATGGCCCAATTCAAGAAAAACGCGATGGTTCATGTACGCCGCGGGTTCCCGGAGTTTACCCTTTTTGCCCAGACTGTTTCGCTGAGCAATCGAGTCATACCTTTGCCGTCGTAAATGTCTCGAGCCGGTTGGTTGGTCTGGTCCACACCCAAGATGAATTGGCTACCCCCTAGATTCGCTATCACCTTCACAGCTTGATCGACGAGTTGTCTTCCGAACCCCTTGCCGCGCGTCTCAGGCAGCAGCCCCATGTAGACAATTTCAATGACCAAGGTTTCGAGATTCTCTGTGGTTGCGGTCTGGAGTTCATTATCCATGGGTGGGTTGCTTTCCGGTGCACTACGTTCATGACACGATTGCATGAGCTGCGCGTTTTCGTGGAAATCACCGTGTTTTGCAAGAATCAGGCACCCGATCGGTGTTTGGTCCGGACTGTTGGCATCCCATACTTCGAACCACAGGTTGGGAGCGTAGGATGCCGCGGTCTGGTACCCGCGAATCGTTTCACTGGTTGTGCGGAACAGAGCAAGGTCCGGGCAGTCCAGCGTGCCCGTGTAGGTCGCCTCGACGAGTTTGGTGAACGCGAGACGCCGCTGCTCGGAATTCCAGTCCAAAGCCCTTAGTTCGATGGATACCCCGATTTCGGGGTTTTTCGATTCATGGTTGACGCTCGATCTGCTGAGGCCTGCATGCTCGGTCAAATTTGCATTCCCGGTCAAATAATCAAGGGTCGCGATCTGTTGAAAGCCCAGTCCCTCTTGCCACTTCTGTGCCTCGATTTCAACCTGATCAGTTGCTTCGGTGGCCCATTGGACAAAGCGAATACCGCGGTCGGCAAAATCATGCTCAATTTGGCTCCTCATCTGCTTGATCACAGCTTGCTGATCGACTGACTGTTCCAGTTGATTGGGCTCGCAGGCTGAGTCGGTGGGTAAGGCTTTGTGTGTCACCGGTTTTGGGACTTCCCCGAAAAGGTCAACTAGGAAGTCAGCGTGCACAATCGTGGCCACGTCCGAGGAGGTAGCCTGATCCATGGAGGGCTGTTCAATGGCGATCAAAGCGGCAAGTGGTGTAAGGATTCCCGGCTGTTCTAAGGCGGGCAGTTCGGCACGAGGTTGTTCGTGGGCCAAGTAAAACAGGATTTCGTCATGAGGACGATTTTGCAGATTGCTGCGTAATTGTTCCAACGCGATTTGAGCACGGCCAATTGAAAGCCTCGATAGAAATCTCGGTAAAACTTCTTGAAGTTGCTCCAGCGGAGCACGCGCGATTTTTAGTGACATCAGGCAGTAAAGAAAAGGCAAGGAAGGTAAGATTGGTGGAATGAGTGGTTGATAGCATTGCAGGGTGTGGCTCTGTCGAGCTGGCTCCCCAAGCCAGTCTGTTCTCAAGCTGTTCAAGCCCGCGTGTGTTGACCTGAGATTACGTGGTCGCAATGCAATCAGTTTCACCACTAGATAAATACAAATACCTCTGATTTAACCTGAGTATCGATCTTGCCTCACCGGTGGGGTTGGGGACCCGTTCGATCATTGCCGCTGGTGGGGCATCCATACGAGTTTGGTTCAACCATTGCTGCTAGTGAGGTGCAAGGCGCTGGAGCAACTCTGTTCTAACTCATCAAGCCTACTGTATGAGGCGGTCTGCCCTCACGTAAACGTTATACCAGTTCGCTAGTCGCTGCTCGCCAGGGTGCAATTCTCAGGGATAATGATCTCGCTGTGTTTCCACTGTTTCGGCTTACCGACCGATCCTGTCACGCTTCAGAAGTCTCACCAAGCGTCTTGTCTGAAGGGGCCGCGGAAACACTTGGGAGAGTTGGCTACAGTGGTTTCTGTGAGGTGCTATCCTTTCCTTAAAACAGCAGCCTGCTATTCTGACGTTATCAGAGGAAGGTGCGTCCGAGATGGCCTTGTACGGTGCCTGTGATCGATTTCGGAAGGTACGGTCTGAGTTCTGATTAGGGACGGCCTGAAATGCTACGGGGCACGTCCAGTGTTTCCGCCGCGATGACAATCAAAAACTTGATGGCTGGCTTTGCTGAGGCCATTCATCAACAGGACTTAATGGTCAGCAGCCGCGACATTAAAAATCGAGTTTTCACCGTAACCTGTTTCCAGTCGCCTGCCCTGCCGGTCAGCAGCGGCCAGTTCGACCGAAGGCACGTGCATAGCAACCATGGATTTGAAGCATGCGAAAACCAATTGCGACACTCACTATCAGCGGCCTCATTTTCGCGATCAGTTCAATCGCAAGCACACCTGCCGTGTTTGCCCAAGGTTTGTTGAAGCGTTTACAAGACCGTGTCCAATCGCTCGATGAACAGAATTCTGCAGACCAAATTCCAGCTGCACGAACGCCCGTTGAAAGTGGGCCACCTGTCGGAGGGTCGCGGACGAATCCAAGACGCCCACTAGTCGATGCATTTTTACAGTACGGACCTGAGATTTTTGGTGGTCAGGGAAACAACAATCCAGCAGATGGCCAGCCCGGCAGCGTTTCAGGACATGCGACGCTAGCCAGACCAGCGGCTCAATTTTCAAAAGCCTCCATGGGCATTGATGTTTTGGACTCACCACCCGGGGTGCCGGGTGTCTTGGTGACTGGATTTAGAAGTGATTCCCAAGCCGATGATGCCGGCCTGCAAAAAGATGATGTGATTGTTTCCCTGGATCAAACGCTCACGCCAAAGATCGCTGATATTGCAAGGTTCTTAAGTCTGCGTCGGGCAGGTGAATCTGTTTCCGCGAGGGTTCTTCGCGGCGATCAAATGAAGACGATCCGCATTCCATTGCTGGGTTCGCAGTCGCCAAGTGTGGCTGCGAATCAGCAGCAGGGAGCAGCCGTGCCTTTAGCGCCGCTCCCCCGACCGCCAGCGACGCTTGCTCCTGCTTCCAAATCGGTCGCTGTCGAGTCTTCTGTCCAGGAGCGTCGTGTTAGCGAGACGCTTTCCGCAGCCGGCCAGGTGGAGAGCCTGCCAGCGCCGACCAATCAGCCTGCAACGCAACTGACTAGCGATAACGTCGTAGGGCGGTATGGCATCCTGCTTGGTCCTGATTCACGCTTGCGTGGGGCTTGGGTCGATGGTGTTATCAACGGATCCGCGGCAGAATCTTCAGGAATCAAGCCTGCAGATCGTGTGGTTTCTGTAAATGGTCTGCTGACACAGGACAACACAGCATTTGTGCGACAGATCAATCATTTGCCCCAAGGGACCATGGCCTCATTGGGGGTGGTCCGAGCGAACGCTTATGTTATCAAACGCATGATGTTGACGACTGAACTTAAATCGGGTGCTGCTGTGGTTGGCGACCAGCAGAATGCATCCTCAACGCAGCAAAGTGCTGATGGAAAGGGCATGGAAAGAGAAAACGGTGTTCTCCAGGGAATAGGCTCTGTGCTGGGTGGTTTGCTTGGGGGAGCAGGAAAACCTCCCGGGAAAGGTCAGTTTGAAGTCGCTCCCCAAGTTCGTAAGAAAGGGCCTGAGACGAGTGAGCCAGTGCGGCAAACGTCATTGGAACAGAATCTTTCGGGACAGCTAAAGGAAATGCTGGGAGACCCACCGTCGTTAGATGGTTTGCTCGTAAAGCCAAGGCCAGGCACTCGCCAGAGCACCAATGATTCCGAGAAGTCCGAGCAGACAGCGGCGGAAATGCGAGAGCAAATTCGTCAGTTGCAGGAAAAATTGAAACGAATAGAGCAAGGTTCCCAAAGTAGTACGCAGCAAAGTTCGCAAAGTGAGGGCAGGGTAGATCAGCAGGATACACCCGCAACTACCAGCCCGGAATGAACGCTCGCGTTAGCCTGCTGCGTCCATTTGATAGACGTAGGTAACGGAGTCGGGTGATGACTCGCCACTGACGTGAGTACTGGAGTGTTTTCGCCTGTTTGTTCTAAAGTACTTTGGACACAGTAATACTTGTTTTGGGAACGAGCTGGCCGGTCATGTGGCTCGCAATCGGGAAGAGGCTGACGGGACGCTACAATTCTTGTGGTCCGACTCTACAATAGCAGGCGGGGACTCCTGAACTGTCCACTGTTTGTTTGCTGCTCCGTCGGATCGCTGAGACAACCATGAATGAGAAAAAGCATGACGCCCCCAAATCCCAATGATTCTGATCCTGTTGAGCGGGATTCAAGTGATGCTCACAGCACTGGTCAGGTTAGGGGAGAGCAGCGATCTGACTGCGATCAAGAAGCTTACGGGAAAGACGTTTCTGGTGCTGCTGTGACGAATCACGACACAGGCAACATTGATGACATTCTGTCGGCGGAAGCTAATCCAGCGGGTTCTCAATCATCCCAGTCAGGTGGGATGGATAGGAGGGCTGATGACCGAGTCGGGACGTCCGGTGCAGGGAGTGGTTTCGCAAGTGCTGCCGAGAAAGTGAAGAAGTTTCCCCAGACGCCCGGCGTTTACTTGATGAAGGACGTGTCGGGCGTCGTGATTTATGTGGGCAAAGCAAAGAACCTTCGCAGTCGCGCGAGTAGCTATTTTTTAAAGGCGGCTGCCGAGGATCAGCGCACTGCCAACTGGGTTCCAGAAATTGCAGATGTCGACTTCTTGGATTGCGAAAGTGAAGTCGATGCGTTGCTGATGGAGTCCAGGCTAATCAAAGATATCCAACCGAAGCACAACAAGGAGCTCAAGGATGACAAGAGTTTTCCCTATTTGATGATCACAACCCGGGAAGAATTTCCACGTGTCGAGTTGACGCGTGAACCACCTGACAAGGGCGTCAAACTCTATGGTCCCTTCCCTAGCGCCGGAGCCTTGCGAGGGGCGATTCAGGTGCTGCAGCGTATTTTTCGTTTCCGAACCTGTTCGCTCGATATCAGTGAAAGCGATGAACGTTGGAAGTGGTTTCGGCCTTGTTTGTTGGCAAGCATTAACCAGTGCACTGCACCCTGCAATTTGCGGATCAACAAAGACGATTACCGCAAAGATATCCGGCGATTGATGACCTTTATGGAAGGCGGTAAGAAACGCCTTCTAGCTGAGATGACCAGTGAGATGCAGGCTGCCAGTAAAGTGATGGACTTTGAACGCGCCGCAGTGCTGAGAGACGAGATTGGTATGCTTGAACGGCTTGAAGAGCGTGGTGAACTCGATACCCACGCTCAGCCTGAGGTGTTTTATATCGACCCGAAAAAAGGTCTCGCCGGGCTACGAAAAGTACTCGAACTGTCCGAGACTCCACGCGTCATCGAAGGTGTTGACATCGCGCATTTGGGAGGTGGCGAAACAGTTGCAAGCTTGGTTCAGTTTATCGATGGGTTGCCATTCAAACCCGGCTACCGGAGATTCCGAATCAAGGACGTTGATGGGATAGACGATTACCGCAGCATCTACGAGGCGGTGTCACGAAGGTTTCGACGCCTCAGCGATGAGGGAGATACGTTCCCGGATATATTGCTGATTGACGGTGGTAAGGGGCAACTCAACGCTGCCATGGCCGCGTTCCGCGATCAGGAGATATCACCACCCACCGTGATTTCACTTGCCAAGCGTGATGAAGAAATCTTCCGACCGGGTATTTCAGAACCAATCGTACTTAGCCGAAACGCTTTCGGATTACGATTACTGCAATACGTCCGCGATGAATCACATCGATTCGCACAACATTATCACCACATCCTCAGATCGAAATCAACGTTTGAGCGCTAACAGGAAAATAAGAGAACGATACGATCCCAGACGCTGGGCGTGTTGTGAGATGCTTCCATGTAAGTAGAGGTGTTGCATCTACGAGAAATATCAGAACAGACGTTCGAAGAAAAACACCGCCGCTAGAGTTCTTCAATGAGGGTCGGGATCTGAGTCACGCGAATCAGTAGAATCAGTTGCTCCAGCTGATTGTCCTCACCTGTTCCGGATAGCATGTGTTTTGCAAGTCCACGAAGTGGCTGAGTTGGCGCCATGACGATGAGGTCACCCTCATGGGCATTGAGTTGCAGGTTTAGGCACTCCAGTTGCCATGCCTCACGGCGGCTGTCAATTCGCAGGGCAGTATCACTACTGACCCATTTCCGCACCATATCACCATGTTGGATTTCAGGGTGCAGCGTTAAGTCAATTTGTTCTGGGGTTTTTCCACGACTACTGGTGAGGGCCAAAATATACTGTGCGTTTTGCATCGTCTTGCCAATCACCTCATCACCGTCACGAATCATGGCGACGTGACTGCCTTCAAAGGGCTGCCGTAGCGGTAGTTCATACCGCCTTCCTAAACGCATTGGCATACTCTGTGTGCCGTGAGCAAGGTCGCTGGCAATGGAGGCTTCTGCCAAAAATGTTTCGACTAGGTCGCGGTCCTCTTTATGGTGGTTCAGCTGGTTTCGGAACTCCTCTTCATTATTGACCAACCCAACTCGAATACCATTGCGGAGCATGTTTTGACGTAAGCTTGGAGCGAGGCAGGTTTCGTCGACCCACTGCCAAAGAGATGGGCTGAACGCCGAATCCTCTGACGCTGGCGAGCCATGCGGTACTGAGTTGATAAACTCGATGTCGAGAATGACTCTCTTGCGGTTGAATGACCTCGGTGAAGTGGTGTCAGCAACCTGTTCATTCTGGCTGGGAAGAAGTTCCGAACTGCTCGTACTCCATGTTCTGCACCCGACGGCTGTAAACAGCAGAAGAGTCGATATCAGGGCATAACAAATGCGATCCACTGAGGGCGTCCGTGTGGTCGGTGGAGTGAGAATTTACAGCGAGTGATCGCTTTTATGAACCAGTTTTGGCCAACCATGGTCAAGACAGACGCTACGAGTTGCTTGCGGGGACGTCAATAGATTCTGCCGGAACGTGAGCATGGGCTGAGTATTTGCTAGCTTAGGCTTGCGGGCTTCGTTCCGATTTCAGCCGGTGCTCGGACGGGGCCACTTCAGCTTAGATACTTGAGGCTTGGGGAACCGAAAGAGCGATCCTTTGGTGCTTCAGCGGCTATTGGTTTTGTGTTGATCTTTGTGGGGCTCACACATGCGGGGCAGTTAGTTTGGGGTATCCCTGGATCGAACGGTGGCAAGGTAACTTTGCGGCACGGAAACTGTGTTGGAACTGCGAGAATTGGCATGTTGTATTTGAGAACAGGCAGGAATGGGAGGATTGGCGACTCGGTTACTGTCCCGTTGACAGGCCAACGAAGGCTGCGGTTGACCGTGTGAGCCTGAGCATTTTGCTGAAACCACCGGTTATTCCGACTTTTCGGGCTTAGTGTGTGGCCGGATCTACGAAATTTGTTTGACGTGGACGGGTGTTTTCGCGAATAATTAGAGATAGCTTCTCGTCCTACCGACGCTGTCCTGTCGGCCAACAATCGAACGGTGCAAAAAATATGAGCTTTCAACCAATGGATACTCGTTTGGGGAATGATTCCCGCGCGGGTCAGGGTGGCACACCTCGGATCACTGCAGTCGCTTCGAAACGGCAGGCTGGGGGATCGCGCTCGCGTCAGATCTGG
>NZGD01000165.1 GCA_002690925.1 Rhodopirellula sp. | reverse complement strand
TGCAGGAAGAAGTCGCTGTACAGGAAGAAGTCGCTGTACAGGAAGAAGTCGCTGTGCAGGAAGAAGCCGCCAACGGCTTTCAAGCCATGCCTTTACACGAAAGCGTTCAACGTGCGATTGACGTCGCAGGGTATACAACCCCCACGCCGGTCCAAGCACAGATCATTCCTTACATGCTAGAGGAACGCGACGTACTGGCTCAGTCACAAACAGGAACGGGGAAGACAGCTGCCTTTGCTTTACCGATTCTGAGCCGCCTGAATCCCAAGCAGCGGAAGCCGCAGGTATTGGTTCTTGCGCCCACCCGCGAGCTCGCCATCCAAGTGTCGGACTCATTCAACAAGTATGGAATGTTTCTGGAAAACCTGAATATTGCCACCATTTACGGCGGTCAATCCTACGACCCTCAACTACGGCAATTGCGGCGTGGCGTGCAGGTCGTCGTGGGTACTCCTGGACGAGTGATCGACCACATCAAACGTGGGACCCTCGACATCAGCCAGCTTCAGTGCCTGGTATTGGACGAAGCCGATGAGATGCTGAACATGGGCTTCCTGGAGGACGTTCAATTCGTTCTTAAACAAACGCCTCAGGAGCGTCAAATCGCATTATTCTCGGCAACTCTCCCCGAGCAAATCCGCACGATTGCGCAGGATTACCTGAACGACCCGGCCAAAATCACCGTCAAGAAGAAAACGATGACGGCTGATTCGATCCATCAGCGGGCCTTGTTTGTAGCCCCTCGTGATAAGGTGTACGCATTGTGTCGGATTCTTGAGGCCGAAGAGACCGATGGTGTGATTGTGTTTACAAAGACCAAGGCAGCAACTCTGCAAGTTTCAGAGCACTTACAGCGGGCAGGCCTATCAGCGACTGCGTTGAACGGCGACATGCCTCAAAATGCCCGCGAACGAACCGTCGAACAGTTCAAATCCGGAAGGCTTAATGTTCTGGTAGCAACCGACGTCGCCGCAAGAGGTCTCGATGTCAGTCGTGTCAGCCATGTTTTCAACTTTGACCTTCCGCATGACACAGAATCTTATATCCATCGTGTGGGACGCACCGGCAGAGCGGGCAGAAGAGGTGAAGCGATCATTTTCCTAAGCAATGCACAGCGAGGAAAATTACGTACCATCGAACGAGCGACAAAGCAAAAAATTGACATTGTGCAGTTACCAACGACAGATGACATCAATCAGCTTCGAATCAAACGATTCATGCAGACGATCACCGACACCACGGCAAGTCAGGATCTCACGATGTTCAAAGACCTGATCAATCTGTACGCAGAGGAATCAGGAAAACCAATGGAACTTATTGCTGCAGCATTGGCACACATCAATCAACAGGGCAGGCCATTTCTGGCGAAGGATCGCCCCCAAAGATCATCGCGTGAGGATCGAAAAAAGAATCGCTCGGATCGTGAACATCGCGATGGCTCCGGTGAGTCTGGTGGACGCCGACGTAAAGAAATGAAACGAAAACCACGTCAAGTTGGCCCCCCTCAAGCTGGCATGGAAAGATACCGAATTGAAGTAGGGAAACGGGATGGCGTACGACCGGGCAACATTGTTGGTGCAGTCGCCAACGAAGCTGGCATCGATGGTGATTTCATTGGCCCAATCCAAATTCATGACTTCCATAGCACTGTTGACCTTCCTGAAGGAATGCCACGTGGTGTCTACCAAACCTTGAAGAAGACCCGGGTTGCTGGAAAACAGATGCACATCGCTCGTGATGGTGAACGCTCAGAAGATGGCTCTGATACTGGCGACAGGCGAAACCACAAGCCCCGATCCGGCAAGCCACGACACAAAAACAGTGCAGAATCAGGATTCCCGAATAAAAAGAAAAACAAGACCAAGCAAGGCGGCAAACGCAAGAAACGCAAGACACCGAATTCCTGAATCAGGACTGACAACGGTCGGAGGTCACCTACATTGTGATCACTCACAGTGACAGGCAAAGTGATTCAAAACACAGTTGAAACAGGGGCTGAATCACTGGCAACCCTCAGCAGCGACGAGGTGACTTCCGCGTTCACCTAAACGAGTTCCGGGACTGATCCCCCCTCGGACATCAGCACATGCGGCCGACCGGTCTGATCATGAATGATGGCCTGTGGATTGATCCCAAGCTTTCGATACAAAGTCGCAATCACGTCGCAGAATGCAACCGGCCGTTCCGTCACATTTCCCGCCTCCCGGTCGGTCTTTCCAAGAACTAAACCTCCCGGCATGCCCCCCCCTGCCATGAGTCCCATCGAAACGCTGGGCCAGTGATCACGCCCGCCTTTTGAATTCACCTTCGGCGTTCGCCCAAACTCTCCCCAAGCCAGCACAATGGTGTCGTTCAGCATGCCTCGTGACTCAAGGTCGGTTACTAATGCATGGAAACCATGGTCAAACAGCGGACCAAGATTCCGCATCCGATTGTTGTTGTCAGAGTGTGTATCAAAATCACTTAATGAGACACTAACAACACGCACGCCAGCTTCGATCAAACGCCTAGCCAGCATGAACTTCAAGAGCGAGTCAGGACCTTCGCTGGTGTAAAACTGAGTACCACCCAGAGCCACTTTGGGCGTGTAGTGTTCCACCACACTCAAATCCTCAGAGCCGATGTCCATCGCCCGAGCAAACGCACCAGACGTTAACACCTTATAAGCTTGCTGATGGAATTGATCCATGGCATCCATTGAACCAGATATATCCAAATCACGCTTGAAACGATCGACACTCTTGAGCAGCTCCAAACGATCATCCAAGCGGTTCACTGACAAATCATGGATGAGACTGAGTTCTGTTTTGTGATCATTCCCCAGTCGCTTTAATTCACCCTTCATTCCGGTTTCAAGCTCACGTTTCCAGATATCAGATATATCCGGACGAAACGGTTTACAGCTGGTCCCAAGAAAACCTGGGCGAGCACTATTGCGAACCAATGGTCGCCCCTGCATCAAGTCGATGAAGTTCGGCACTTCATCATCCGGCTTTCCCAAGAGATGCTTAACCACACACCCCAACGCGGGACGTCCTCCCACGGACTTGAGAACCTTTTCACGATACCCTGACTGGCACTGAAAGGCATGATGTTTTCCGTCCGATCCCACCAGAGAACGGAGGAAAACCAGCTGATTGGCAATCTTCGCACATTGCGGCATCAGTTCTGTCAAATGCACACCAGGAACAGCGGTGCTGATCGGACTGAACGGGCTCCGCAATTCATTAGGAGCAAATGGCTTCGGGTCAATCAGGTCCATCTGCGGCGGCCCGCCATCAAGATGGATCACGATCAACGACTTCTTTCCTGCACCCGATCCAACACCAGCAGATGATTCTTGAGCAAGAATTTCAGGCAAACTTAGACCAGCGATTCCAGCCGATCCCGCCGTCAGGAAACCCCTCCGAGATACACCAGAGCAGTTAGCAAAGGCTTGACCTAGATTCAAACGAATCATCTCACGCAGCTCCAAAGGGGTTTACGCTGAGTCGCATCTGTAGCTGTTCCCGATATACGGTGTACTCACGGCCTAGTCGTGAACAAAAGCCACCGCGACCGACAATATTGTGCAACGAAGCACGCATCCGTTGTTCTCAACATCCTCAATCTGACTCTTGATTCTTCATCATCCGCTGCACAAAACGTTCGTGCAACACTAACTCACGAATCACCGTTCTCAGTGGAAAATCGTTTTCCCCAGCCGCTGCAACGATCTCGTCCACCGCCACGGCATCGGCCGGGCCCAGATCACGCGAGAGGGCAAAACGAAACAGGTGAGCCGCAAACGCATTCGCAAAGCGCCGCTGCTCTTGATGCAACAACTCCTTGAGACGCACCACATCGTCGAAAGCGTACTTTGTCATCAGCGTCCCCGCAGCATCAACACGTCGCCCATTGGAATACTTGTCGCGCCAACGTCCGGTGATATCGAAGTTTTCAAGTGCAAACCCGAGTGGATCAAGACGTGCGTGGCAACTGGCACAAGCTGGGTTCTCGCGATGCACCGCAAATTTTTCACGGATAGTCAGGCTATTATCAGTCTGTTCTTCATTGAGTGGTGGGACATCATTTGGAGGCGGCGCAGGTGGATCGTTGAAAATGACCTCAATGACCCAAGCTCCTCGAGCGATGGGATGCGTACGTTTCGGCCCTGAAGTCATGCTCATCATCGCCGCGTTGGTGACCACACCGCCATACCGAGGATCGTCAATTTCAACTCGCTCGAACACACGTGATCGCAACATACGTTTGACCCGCTCATCAAATTCACGATTCAAATCCTGCTGCCGTTTACCGGGATCGATCGGCCCGGGTACTTTCTCTAAAGCCAATTCATTCGTTTGGATATCTTCTGTCAGACGATCAATCTGCTGCTTCTGTACATCACTCATTGCAACGCGGATATCCTGATCAGAAACGAACAGGTTGTTACCGCTGAATGCCGCTCGAACTTCCTCTGGCTTCAATTCACGGTCATAAAGGCGAGCCTGATCGATACTAATGGAAAGATATCTGTTTCCACCAGCCGGCAAATGTCGCAAACCAAAAAGGACCGACGATTTCTCCTTTGGAAAAGTAGCCACGCCCTTATTGAAGGATCCACCATACGGCTCACCGTTGCGATAAAGCTGCGTGTTTCCATCTTCTTGATACACCATCACAAGATGCAACAATTCTTCAGTCTCAGTCTCTTCAGTTGACTCTGGAAAGTCATCGGTGCGACTAAAGCCATTACTCCCCGAGATCCAATGCCTGCGTTTACGCTCACCCAGAACGATCGTATCAAAGAAGTCACCCGGCCCCTGAATCCCCATCACGCCCCCACCCTGTTGATTGACATCATGCAGACGGAACGCAACCTCGAGACTCTTCGTTTTCAAATCGATTGGTAAAGCAGGACTTTGCAGATAAGCGCGATCCAGCACCACCAAACCATCCTCAAATCGCACTTCACCGTGCGGCGTCAAATCGAGATCATTGACGGAACTCTTCAAGTTTCCATCAAACTCCCAAGCTGCATACGGCTTCAGATCAAGCGGTGGCTGGGAATCCAGATCCTGACGCCGCTGCTTAAGTAGGCTCTCACGCAAAGGAGCCACCAAAGCCTCTTTCTGTTTCTGCAAATCAAGAACCTGTGCGGCAAGTTCATGGCGCCGCTGTTCATTCTTCCTGTTGAAGTCATCCAATTCCTCCCGATTCAATCGGGGAGCCTTCAGATCTGAGGTGTACCAGAAATCCAGAAATTCGCTGCGGTACGCCGAGTCAGGTACCAATAAGTCGACCAACGGTCGATTTTCAAGGAATACCATATCGAACAGCAACAACGGCTCCAGCAACATCTGCAGGCTCGCTGGATTCTGTTGATCGAGACTAAACAGGCGGTATTGCCGAGGATCTGGTGTTGCCGCCAGTATATTTTCAAGTTGCAGCCACTGTGCAGGAAAGGAATCCAGAAAACGCTCTATCTTGGGATCAGACATCATCCGATCCACAACATTTGCGAGAACTTCTGGGCGCGTAAGCTGCCCCTTCTCAGCCAGCGTCAACAATGCGTCGTCAGGACCACTTCCCCATAAAAAGAAAGAGAGCCGGGACGCCAATTCAAGGTCTGCATCAGACAACTGGCCAGCATCGGCCCGATAAAGAAAGAGTGGCGATGACAATGCTGCAGCCGCAACCTTCTTCATGCTTTGAGTGAATGACAAACCTGATTCGATATTTGCCATCGTGTAATCCCGATAACGCGTCAACGTCGCGTCCTCGACGGGACCACGGAATGCAATCCTCAGAAAGTCCTGCAAACGTTTCTGAACCTCCCATTCCAGATCTCCTCCGTCTTCCGGAGCCGCAAAAAAATCATTCCAGATACCGACCGTCTTCTCATTGAAATCCGGGCTGTCAGTGATGGAAACACTTAACCGCAAGAACGCATCCAGCAAAAGTGGTGAAAGCGTTAGCTGGTTAGCTTGATTGTCAAATCCATGGGAAGCACGCAGATCTTTTGGGAATGAATTCACAGATGCCATTCCGCCGGACTCATCGAGCGACTTGCTGCTGACATGCACCTTGGCCGGCATCACCCGCCTGCCAATCGCTACATAATTCTGGTCGCGAGTCATCAGCTTCTCAGGCAGATGAAAAACATCCATCTTCAAGCCAAACAAATCCTTCACTGCATAGTTGTATTGAAAGCGATTCAACCGCCGCATTGGAACTTCTGGATCCGGGGCGGCAGTTGTAGCTTCACGCAACAGAGCTTTCAAGGCGACCACTGTTTTTTGACGGACAGAGTCTTCCAATTTCGGCTCGTCCTGAGGCGGCATATCATACGAGTCAAGCGCATTGAGCATTGCCAAAATCATCTGCGGCCTGTCGATCAAATCTGCACGATTACCGACCACTGCAAAATCCATCTTACCGTTGGCATCGCTTCCCTCATGGCAATGCACACAGTGATCTGCGATCAAAGGTTGAATCGATTTTTCGAACTGTCCAGCCAAGGCGGAACAGGGTTCCGGTAACGTTGCAAAGGTCAGCACCAACAGTGTCAAACCAAAACGAAACAACGGCTCAATGTAACGTGACATTTCCAAACCAGCTTTCATGTTTCTGAAGCTCACGTCCACAAATCGGAAATAACACCGGTACTGTCCGCAAACTGTTCAATTTCCAAGCCCATCAGGTTTGCGATCGTGAGCCACATATTTGAGTTCAAAGTACCACTTGGCGACCGAATGAATCGTCCTTGCTTGATCTGGCCCTGCGACTTACCGGCCACAATCAATGGCAGATCGTAATACTGGTGTGTCGCACCGTCTCCCAAACCTGCACCATAGGTGACGACAGAATTGTCCAACAAGCTGGTACCGTCGGTATCTTTGAGTGCTTTCATTCTGGATAGCAGATATGCGTACTGCTGCA
The DNA here is from genome assembly GCA_002690925.1 of Rhodopirellula sp. Taxonomy (GTDB): domain Bacteria; phylum Planctomycetota; class Planctomycetia; order Pirellulales; family Pirellulaceae; genus Rubripirellula. The sequence continues at coordinate 1,039 of NZGD01000165.1, read as the reverse complement.
TGTGAAAGATGTCGATCTTCTGCAATTCCTTGTAGCCATCACCCTTTTGATTGTGCGTCATGTTGTGATGTTGAACGGGACCAGAGAACACTCCCTCATACAACAACGATGCGTCCCACCTCTCTGGCCCAACCATGAAGGTACAGACATTGGTAATGCCCATCTGCAATGCCAGCAACATCAAGTCAGCTTGAAGCCGGATGTACTCACCACGAGGCAGAACTTCGTCTTTAGGGATTTCGATATCAGCGTCCGCAATCAACTTTTGCATTTTCTTGATACGGACTTCAATATCCCGAATCATTTCCATGAATTCATCCATCATCTCGCGATCACGCTGACCGAGTTTTCTGGAAAGCGACTTGGCATCAGCAAGGACAAGATCAGTCACATCCATCATGTGCTGTCGATATCCGTCAGCCATGAACAATCGGTCGTAAAGCTTCTTGGGGTCTTTGATGGACGGTGCAATTTTGTCCGGCCCATACCAGGAAATATTATCGAAGTAGATGGATTCCTTACCTGCTTTGAATCCATTGCAACTGATTTCAAGTGTTCGGAACGCGGTATTTCGTCCAACATGATCCCCGATGACCTGATCAAGGCTGCGTCCGTTGGGATGCTGGATCCCTGCAGCGGCCGCTTGCTCAGGTGAAAGGCTGGTCAGGTAGCACGAAGCCCCCTGAGCATGAACATCCTGCCCATTTTTAAAAGTTCGATCCAAACCCGTGATCAACGTAACATCACTCAGATGCTCTGCCAGTGGCTGCATCGTGGATGTCAACTCAAGGGGATAAATACCAGGCTCATTCTTCTTACGACGTTCATTCTTGGTTTTGTCTGCATTGAAACCACCCACAAAGCCCGGCAGTTCAGCCTCTTCCTCGCCTGGAAAAAAACAGCGTCGCACAAGCCCATTGGGCACATACATGATGACCAACTTCTTACTGGGTTTGCTGGGATCACCAAACAAACCACCCGCGGATACTTGGTCTTCACCACTCACAAGTGAGGGCAGAAAAGGCAAGGTAAGGACCGC
>NZGD01000164.1 GCA_002690925.1 Rhodopirellula sp. | reverse complement strand
CGCCCAAAGACTCATGTTCGTCGTGGGGGCCACGCGACCGGCCATGCTCAAACAAGTACGCGAAGAAGCGCCCCATGCGTTCCTGTTGGTTCCAGGTGTTGGCGCTCAAGGCGGCACGGTGGAAGACGTTGCCCAGCACGGCATGAACGACCAGTGCGGATTGTTGGTGAACAGTTCCAGGGGCATCCTGTATGCGGCTGGGTCTGACGCCACCCAGGAGGAATCCCAAGCGGCGGCCGCGAACGTGGCGGAAGATTTGGCTGCACAGATGCGCGCGACCTTGGAGGCCAGAGGGTTGGTCTAAGTCACCTGTAAAATTCACGTCTGCGGTTGCAAAACGCGATGGTCTTGCGGTGCGAAGCTTTCGAGGCGCGTCGTAAATTCACAGCAATGATGATGTTCTCCTTTCGCGTCTTTCCCAGAATATACCTCGCGGTCGCTTTTGTGATTGGCGTGGTCATTTTTGGAAGTGTGGGATACGTTGTGGTGGAGGGGTATTCGTGGGTGGAGGCTTTGTATATGACGGTCATCACGGTGTCGACGGTGGGGTTTGGAGAGGTGCGGGAGTTGAGCGACAACGGCATGGTCTTTACCACGGTCTTGATCATGGGGAGCTTGGGCACGTTCGCGTACTCGATTTCCGCCCTCACGACGTACTTTGTCAATGGTGAATACCGAAACACGTTCAAAGAGGCACGTTTGAAACAGGAAGTAGAAAAATTGAGCGGACACGTGATTGTCTGCGGTCTGGGTCGCGTCGGCGAAATGGCGGTGCAGGAGTTGGTGGACCACAACACAGCGGTGGTCATTGTGGAAGGCGATGCCGAGAAAGCAGAGCGTCTCGCAGAGGAGGGGCTGCTCGTCATTCCCGGAGATGCCACCCGAGACGAGAATTTGGCCAATGCGGGCCTCACGCGCGCCAAGTCAGTCATCACCACGTTGCCCGACGATGCCCAAAATCTCTATGTGGTCCTCGCGGCCCGCGAAATGGCTCCAAACATCCACATCATCAGCCGGGCCTCCATGACCAACTCTGTGAGCAAGCTTCGCGTGGCAGGAGCCAACAACGTCATCATGCCTGACAAGGTTGGCGGTGCACACATGGCTTCGCTCGTGGTCATGCCCGATGTGTTGGAATTCCTCGATCACGTTCGCATTCAAGGTGCCGACGAAATCAATTTGGAAGAAATCCCCGTGAACGTCCTGCCCCAAGGTCTCAAGACGGCCACCCTTGGTGAACTCGATGCGCGCAACCGCGTTGGCGTCAATGTCGTCGGCGTCAAAAAGTCCGACGGCGATTTCATCATCAACCCCGCTGCAGACACTCCGATCGACGATGCATGCAAGTTGTTTGTTTTGGGCACCGTAGATCAAATCCGAACCCTCAATCGCTTGTTGGGCATCCAGCACCCTCAAGTTTGACAAAACCACACCTATGATTCCACGTATTGCCCTTTTCATGCTGTCCCTTGTGCCATGGCTCGCCCATGCCCAAGACAGCGTCGACGACCGCATCAATGCGGTGATGGAACCCGTGACCAACGCCATCATGAGCGTCATCTTTTTCACCGTTCCCATTGGCGGCGGTCGCGAAGTGCCGTTCGTGTTGATTTGGTTGCTTGCAGGGGCCTTGATTTTCACGCTCTACAACCGCTTCGTCAACATCACCGCCTTTGGCCATGCCTTGGATGTGGTTCGCGGCAAATTTGACGACCCCAACCACAAAGGGGAAGTCAGCCACTTTCAGGCCTTGACCGCGGCGCTCTCCGGCACAGTCGGTGTGGGCAACATTGCGGGTGTGGCTGTGGCCGTGTCCTTGGGTGGGCCTGGTGCGACCTTCTGGATGATTGTGGCCGGTCTGCTCGGCATGAGTTCCAAGTTTGTCGAGTGCACCTTGGGCACGAAGTATCGTCGTGTGAATGAGGACGGGAGCATTTCAGGTGGACCGATGTACTACTTGCGGGACGGCTTGGCCAAGCAAAACAAGAAAGGCCTTGGTGCTGTGCTGGCCGTGTTGTTCGCCATTGCATGTATTGGCGGTTCCTTTGGCGGAGGCAACATGGTTCAGATCAACCAAGCCACAAGCCAACTCATCGCCGTGACAGGAGGTGAGGCCTCCATGTTCTACGGCAACAGCTGGATTTTCGGGGTCATCATGGCCGTGATTGTGGCGGCCATCATTCTCGGGGGCATCAAGAGCATCGCCAAAGTGACGGACAAAGTGGTCCCCTTCATGGTGGGCATTTACATCCTCGGCGCCTTGGCAGTCATTTTTGGCAACCTCGGGGAAGTGCCTGCGGCCTTCGGCAAAATTTTCAGCGGCGCCTTCAACAGCGATGCGATGTACGGAGGACTTGTGGGGGTGTTGATCCAGGGATTCAAGCGCGCGGCGTTCTCGAACGAGGCGGGCATTGGTTCGGCCTCGATTGCCCACAGTGCCGCGAAGACCGACGAACCTGTCAGTGAAGGCATCGTGGCGTTGTTGGAGCCGTTCATCGACACCGTGGTCATTTGCACCATGACGGCCTTGGTCATTGTCATTTCAGACTACGGCGCGTACGATCAAGCCGGGGTTTTGGCGAGCGCCCAAGCAGGGGAGTTGCAGGCGATCAATTTGACCTCCTCGGCGTTCAGCCAGACACTGTCCTGGTTCCCGGTGGTCTTGTCTGTGGCGGTCATTCTGTTTGCGCTGAGCACCATGATCAGCTGGAGCTACTACGGACTGAAGGCATGGACGTTCTTGTTTGGAGAGACCCGTGCCATGGACATCACCTACAAAGCGCTGTTTTGCGTGTTTGTGATTGTGGGGTCGGCCATCAGCGCACAAAGTGTGTTTGACTTCGGCGATGCCATGATTTTTGCCATGTGCTTCCCCAACGTGTTGGGTTTGTATTTCATGGCCCGTGAGGTGAAGGAGGATTTGGGAGACTACATGAGGAGGGTGAAGAGTGGCGAAATCAAGAGGTACGACTGACACCTCCAAGACGTTTTTTGGCGTCAAACATGCCCAGCTCCGCGATTGGAGTTGGGCATGTTTGTTGATTGTGGGATTGGCATGCAGTCACCTTTGGCGGGCCCAAGCTTGGGAAAGGCGGTTGAGGAACGTTCCGCGGGCCACCGTGTCTTCCCTGCACTGTTGGCTGGAAGACATGGACGTTCCTGTGGCATCTCGATTCACTTCCGGCGCAAAGAGGAAGCACGGGCAACGGGGTGCTGCCACAACAACCAAGAACCGTCGGCGGCCTGAGGCTGTCTTCAAGCCCCAACAGCTGGTGGACCTCAATCAAGCCAGTGCGGAGGAGTGGGCTGAATTGCCCGGCATCGGCCCGGTGCTCTCTCGCCGCATCGTCAAATTTCGAGAAGTGCTCGGAGGTTTTGCTTCCCTGAATCAACTGCATCATGTCTACGGTTTGGATTCTGCCGTGATTGAACGTGTGAAGCCTTCATTGAGGTTGGAGGCCCATTCGCATCGGGGCATCTGCCTGGATACGGTCACGTTCCGGTCTCTGGTGCGGCACCCCTTGTTTGATGCAGCCCAAACGCGAAAGGTCCTTCGGGCGTGGGGAAGGGGCACCACCCTCGATGTGTTTTGGACGCGACTCTCGGCCACGGAAGCGGAACGCCGAGCCTGGATGCCATACTTGCGTGTATGTCGGGTGGTGGGGTGGCAGGATGGCAGGGAGTTGGAGCGTTGAACCCTCTTTGCCGACCTTTGTGGTCCTCAACGACAGGAACCCATGCAACTTACATTGACCTCAGACCAGCGCCTGATTCGCGACAGCATCCGTGATTTTGCCCAAAGGGAAATTCTGCCCCACCGAATGGAGTGGGACGAAAGCCAGCATTTTCCCCGGGACCTGTTTCAGCGGATGGGGGAGTTGGGATTGATGGGGATGTTGGTTCCAGAGCAGTACGGTGGTGCTGGCTTGGGGTACTACGAATACAAGATGGCCATTGAAGAGCTCGCCAAGGTGTGTGGCTCCATTGGCTTGTCCATGGCTGCGCACAACAGCCTTTGCACCGGGCACATTTTGCAGTTTGGCAACGAGGAGCAGAAGCAACGCTGGTTGCCCAAATTGGCATCTGGTCAATGGATTGGCGCGTGGGGCTTGACCGAAGCGAACACGGGAAGCGATGCCATGCGCATGCGGTGTGTTGCCGAGAAAGATGGCGACGAGTGGGTTTTGAACGGCACCAAGAACTGGATCACCCATGGCATCACAGGCGATGCGGCTGTGGTGCTTGCCAGAACGGGGGAATTGCTCGACAGCCGCGGAATCACGGCATTTGTGGTGGAACGCGGAACGCCCGGATTTTCCGGAGGTAAGAAGGAAAACAAACTCGGCATGCGCTCGAGTGAGACCGCAGAGATGATTTTCGACCAATGCCGCATCCCCGAGGGCAATGTGCTCGGAGAGGTGGGAGAGGGGTTCATCCAAGCGATGAAGATTTTGGATGGCGGAAGGATCAGCATTGCCTCCCTTGCCTTGGGCATGGCCAAAGGCGCGTTGGAGACGGCCACGCAATACGCCAAGGAGCGTGAGCAGTTTGGACAACCCATTGCCCGCTTTCAAGCCATCGCTTTTAAGTTGGCCGACATGGCGACGTCCATTGAGGCGGCAGACTTGCTGACGCTGCAGGCTTGTGAGCTCAAGACGCAAGGCAAAGCCCTGACAAAGGAGAGCGCGATGGCCAAGTACGAGGCGAGTGAAGTGTGTGTGCGCGTGGCGACAGAGGGGGTGCAAATCTTGGGCGGCTACGGCTACACGAAGGACTTTCCTGCAGAGAAATTCTACCGTGACAGCAAGCTCTGTACGATTGGAGAGGGGACCAGCGAAATCCAAAAATTGGTCATCAGCAGAGAATTGCTCAAGGCCTAAGGTGGTCTTTCTCAGAAATTTCTTATTTTTGGCGCCCAATCAGAATTACCATGCTCAGCATTCAAGTTAAGGAGGGAGACAACATCGAACGCTCCCTCAAGCAATTCAAAAAGAAGTTCGACCAGACGAAGACGATGAAGCAACTGCGCACACGTCGTGAGTTCGTGAAGCCGAGCGTACTGAATCGTGAGATGCGCAAGAAAGCGGTCTACAAAAACGGTCTGAACTTGAAGTCGGAGTGATATAAATTCGATAATTCGTCGACATAATATTTGTTTATGTCGACAAACAAGGCGATATTGCACATGCTTTATCGCCTTTTTTATGCCTTGACCCTTGACCCAATCACCCCAGCATATTGCCCAATTCCTGGATTATCTGCAGAAAGAGCGGAGGGGATCTGACCACACCATTCGGTGTTACAAGTCGGACCTCAACCAAATGCAGAGGTACATGGTGGAGGCTTACGAAGTCGGGGATTTGACGTCCATCGAGTCCGAATGGATTCGCTCTTGGGTTGTTGAGTTGGTCAAGTCGGGAAAGTCGCCAAGGACCATCCATCGCAAAGTGAGTGTGTACCGCACGTTTGTGAAGTACGCTCGCCGTCAAGGCATCATGACCTCCAACCCTGCCGAGTCGGTGGTGTTGCCCAAGGTGGAGAAGCGCATGCCTGAGGTGGTCCCAGAGCACGCCATGAATCAGCTGTTTGCAGAGGAGGTGTTTGCGACGGACTGGAAAGGTCGCCGAGATCGCAGCATGATGGCACTGCTTTATGAGACGGGCATCCGAATGAGTGAGTTGATTGGTTTGAAGGTGGGGGATGTCAACGGAGCGCGCAAAGAGCTTCGCGTTTACGGCAAAGGAAGAAAAGAACGTGTGTTGCCGTTGTTGCCCTCGACCCTTGAGAGCATCATGCAACACGTGATGGATCGTCCCGTGGGAGGAGACGATTTGTTTGTGACGGATGCAGGGAGTTCCCTGTATCCGTCATTTGTTTACCGGAGGGTCAATCACTACCTTGGAGAGGTGAGTTCGCTGCAGCAATGCAGCCCTCACGTACTTCGGCATACGTTTGCGACCCACCTGTTGAACAGAGGGGCTGAGTTGGCTGCAGTGAAAGATTTGCTCGGCCACGCCAGTTTGTCCTCCACCCAGGTGTACACCCAGCACACGACAGCAAGGCTGAAGGAGTTTCACAACGCTTCTCCGCTGAACAAAAGGGCGACGGGGGAGTAAAACCCGTTGCGACATGCAAATTCAGATTCATTCGATTCATTTTGACGCCGACGCGTCCCTCTTGGATTTTGTCAAAGCCAAATTGGACAAGCTGTTGACCTACAACAACGAGATCCAAAACTTCGAGGTATTCTTGAGGGTAGAAAAGAGCGATACCCGTGAGAACAAGGTGGTGGAAGTCAAAGCCCACGTTCCAGGCAAAGACCTGTTCGCCAAGAAGCGTTCGGTGAGTTTTGAGGCCGCGATGGATGAGGTGCACGAAGCCTTGCGTAGACAGGTGATTAAGGTGCATGCATGAGCGTCAGTTCTTCCTGAAAATTTTCCCACGTGAGCATGTGTAATCACGTGGATTTCTTTCTTACATTTGCCCTCCCGAAAACCGGGAGGGTTTTTGTTGCCCTGTTCTTTGAAATGTTGCCGGTGTAGCTCAGAGGCCAGAGCAGCTGATTTGTAATCAGCTGGCCGGGGGTTCGAATCCCTCCACCGGCTCTATGTACCAATCACGCATGATTGGGTGAATGCATCAGGGGGTACGCCGGAGTTGGAGAGCCGGGGCAGACTGTAAATCTGTTGTCTCTGACTGAATAGGTTCGAATCCTATTACCCCCACCACAGACCGTTCGAACGCGAAAGGTCGAAAAGCGGAAGTAGCTCAGTTGGTAGAGCATCAGCCTTCCAAGCTGAATGTCGCGAGTTCGAATCTCGTCTTCCGCTCCGCCCGAAAGGGTCAAGCCGATGTAGCTCAGGGGTAGAGCGCATCCTTGGTAAGGATGAGGTCAGGGGTTCAATTCCCCTCATTGGCTCGAACATTTAATGTGAAATCAAAAAGTAACTAAAACAGTTAGGCAATGGCTAAAGAAACGTTTGACCGGTCAAAACCGCACGTAAACATCGGTACCATCGGACACGTTGACCACGGTAAGACAACTCTTACTGCGGCAATTACAAAAGTTCTCGCAGACGCGGGACACAGTGAGGCGCGTTCATTCGATCAGATTGACAACGCACCAGAAGAAAAAGAGCGTGGTATCACAATCAACTCTTCGCACGTTGAATACCAAACGGCAAACCGCCACTACGCGCACGTTGACTGCCCAGGTCACGCTGACTATGTAAAGAACATGGTTACGGGTGCTGCGCAGATGGACGGTGCAATCCTGGTTGTTGCTGCGACGGATGGCCCCATGCCACAAACGCGTGAGCACATCCTCTTGGGTCGCCAGGTAGGTATTCCACGCATCGTTGTCTTCATGAACAAAGTGGACATGGTTGACGACGAGGAATTGCTCGAGTTGGTTGAGATGGAAATCCGCGAGCTGTTGAGCTTCTACGAGTACGACGGAGACAACGGTCCCGTTGTTCAGGGTTCTGCTCTCGGCGCGTTGAACGGAGAAGGCAAGTGGGTTGAGACGGTAATGAACCTCATGGAGCAGGTTGACCAGTGGATTGAAATCCCACCACGTGACAACGAGAAGCCTTTCTTGATGTCCATCGAGGACGTATTCACCATCACAGGTCGTGGTACGGTTGCTACTGGTCGTATTGAGACTGGTGTAATCAACACGAGTGATCCTGTTGAGATCTTGGGTATGGGCGACGAGAAGTTGACTTCTACCATTACAGGTGTAGAGATGTTCCGTAAGATTTTGGACCGCGGTGAAGCTGGTGACAACGTTGGTTTGTTGCTCCGTGGCATTGAGAAGTCTGACATCCGTCGCGGTATGGTTATCGCGAAGCCAGGCACCATCACTCCTCACACCAAGTTCAAGGCTGAGGTCTACATCTTGAAGAAGGAAGAAGGTGGCCGTCACACGCCATTCCACAACAAGTACCGGCCACAGTTCTACTTCCGTACAACGGATGTGACTGGTGAGATTGTATTGGAAGCAGGCCGCGAGATGGTTATGCCTGGTGACAACGTTGGTTTGTTGCTCCGTGGCAT
>NZGD01000163.1 GCA_002690925.1 Rhodopirellula sp. | reverse complement strand
TCTTGAACGCGCGCGTTACGCGTTATGGCACGCCACCCCTGGGCGTGTATTCGCCTTCGTGTGAGCCCGAGCGAGCCAAAGCCATAACCGCTCAACTCAAACCTGAAGCATTACCGGTCATTTTAAAGCTTCTTGCGCCGCCAAAGCTGGCAGTGGATAGACTCGACGCCAATCGAATTCTGATGGTTGGCGCCGAAGGCGACCGGATTATTCCCGCCTCTGAAGTCAGGCGCTCTGCCGCTTTAATCAATGCAAGATTCAAATCCTACAAAGGGATGAGCCACACCTTTCAGGCGGAGCGGGAGTGGCCGGTCGTCGCGAATGATCTTCTTCGTTTCTTTGCGGGAGCCTGACACCAGTTAGCTCATCCCCGATGCCTGCCAAGGTCGCAAAGCGGAAATTCAAACTCTGGATAGCGCTGGGTCCACTCGCCATACCCTGACAACGTAAATTCACCAGTAGTTGTCGATCAGAAACTGATTAACGTTGTCGATGTTTTCTTCGTAGCAGGATCGTGCGCCGCATTCGCCGCCTGCTTCCCAGTACGTAGCGGAACGTTGGGTTACCCGATTGAGTTCATTTAGTTCCCGCTGTGATTCAGCCAGCGTTTTCTGACCGGATCGCTGTCCTCGAATCACCGCAATATTGACGGCGTCGGCTTCGCTGGCAACGATCAGAAATTTTTCGGCCTCAACGTATCGCGTGCATTTCTTTACGTGACAGTCCCGTACGTCCACCGCGTGAACTTCGCAGATCTCGGCGTAGGCGGGAATCGCTTGCCATTTTCCCGGCATTTCTGATGGACCAGTCGCCGCTACCGCACGAATGCTGTACTCCCTGGGCCAGCCATAGGTATCTTTGCAATGGCGGGCTGGGTTGCCCTTTACGTCTGGCGTATACAGTAACGGACGATAAACAAACGATCCGGTTCGGTTGTCGTAATGGCCCTTGCCAACAACCGCGCCGGGCTTGTGCCCCATCTCCTTCCCCAGCCTGTCCGTCATGGTCACATGCAAGGCTAGATCCTGGTTTTCACCCCGAAACGTCTCTATGGAACCGTATTTCCCAACCATATTCAGACCCACCAGTTCTTCAGGCATGGTAGCCGCTCGCTTCTGTTGAGCCTGGACTCTCATCGCAACAACCTCGGCGGCCAAAGGCGCTCGATCAGCATGTAGATCCTGGGTTCCACGCTTCTGCCAGCTGGCTGGGGAGCCGCTCAGGCCGCGTTCTTCGTAGGCGGGCTTCATGGATTGGCCGGGGGCAGGACGGCCGAACATCAACTGGGTGACGTACCTCTCAGGCGAATCTATATCTGAATTGCTGCGGTCGCCATTGGAGAAATACTCGCCAATCGAATAAAACAGGATAGTAAGGTAGTTGGGAAATCTTCGATCAGGAAACTGTTCGTCTATCGTTGAAATCAGATGCTCATTAATCAGCGCAGCTTCCTGGGGGTGGTAGCGATAGCCTTCCACCTGTTTGCCAAATCGATCTGTCACCTTTTGCTCGAGCAGGTGCACCAGCGACCCATCCGGCTGGGCTTTTCTAAACGCGATGACCCGGAACTGAATATCTTCGTCTTTTACCCAGCGTTCGTTGGGGCTCTGCAATTCATGAGTGGTGACTACAGCGTAATAGTAATCTGTGCCATTGGTGTAGATGAGCTTACCGGGTGGCAGATTGCGTTCACTGAGATGATCGATACTCGCGGCAGCGGATTGTATACAGGCCGCCAAGACAAATACTTTGAAAAAAAATCGAGCTATGGCAAGACAACATGGACGCTTCATGTCGTGATCTCCGCAAGCAATGCAATATCGCTGACCAGTTTAACGGTACCTCGACTGCGTCACGGAGGCCTTGTGCTGACCAAGTTCCGAGCCAGGCGCACTGAGGATTGATACGAGCGCAGGCATCCAAATTAGTCTAGTCGAATCAGTGGTCGCAAAGTAGAAATTCAGGTTAATGAACAACCCTTGCCCTTGGAAAAGCTCAGCTTCTTTATTCCAGGAATATTCGCAACTGAAAGCCAGAGATCTCAGGCTCTCCAAACTTGGCGCTAACTCTCAGTTTGGAAAATGCTTTTTTCTCTGTCTCAACATGTACATGTAGATCTTGATTGCGGGAATCGAGTAACAGGCAAAGAAAGCCAGGAACAGCCAAACTGGAGACTCTGAGTATCTCAGTAAAATTTTCCAGACAATGATGTTCTCAAGAGACATGCCCAATGGGTAAAGCACAATGAAAGAGTTGTAACGCAACCAAACAAGCAGCTTGCTCGCTTTTCTGATGTAGTAGAGATAGCGTATTCCGTCTGCTACCGCCCATACCATTGCCAGAAAAACCGCTATCCAAATAGGCCCAACGGACATAAACACAAACAAAGCAAGAGTAACTGCCAGCCGTGCGCCTACCTGGGCAACGCTCGCTGCCACTTGTGAGCTGATCCCGCGTTTGATTGCCGATAAGACTTCAGTAATTGCCCCGAACTGGGATAGAGCAACCACATAAATCAGTTGAATGGCAGAGAGGTGGCCCAGGGCAACGGTCAGGCCAACAAGCAGAATGGAAACCTGCAAACACAATTGAAAGAGGTTGTATTGGGAGCTCAATGATTTGTGCCCGACGCTTTGTATGCTCACCCTTTTCCCTTCTCGATTGCAGATACTCAGCCTGTAAAGAAGAACTCAGGATAATACATGTGCAAGTCGCATTTGCGGTAGGTGGGTCGTTATCGGTGCTTTCGTTTTATATCTATTCCACTTTTTACGACTTTCGCGAAAGCTCTGCCTTGCGCACGTTTCTCTGCCAAGGTTGCCGTCGCCAGATTATTCTCGCGCTGTAATTTTTTATAGTTAGCCAGCCGGCGAGGGTCGAGTTTATTGTCCTCTATTGCTTGAAGTACGGCGCAACCGGGTTCCGTCTCGTGTTGGCAGTCAGCGAACCGGCATTCCTCTGCCATTTTTGCAATATCCTCAAAAACGGCTCCGATTGACTGATCAATATCCGCTACCCGGAGTTCTCGCATTCCGGGAACATCAACAAGAAGCCCTCCGGACGGCAGAATGTGCAATTCTCGATGAGTTGTCGTGTGACGACCTTTTTTATCGTCCTCGCGAATGTCATTCGTGGCAGTGAGCATTTGCTCTGCCAGGGTATTCACGAGCGTCGACTTACCAACGCCGGAGGAACCAACAAGTGCCACAGTAGAGTGCTTATCAATCCACGAACGAACGCCATCGAGAGTTGAGGCATCCAGGGTGTTCGCCGTTTCAACAGGTATTCCCGCCTGTGTGTTGCGGGCTCGACGAACGTAGTCGTCCACATCGTCAACGAGGTCGGCTTTTGTAAGAACGGTAACGGGCATTGCCCCGGCTTCCGCGCACAAGGTGAGATATCGTTCCAGGCGGGATTCCTTAAACTCCTCATTGCAGGAGCTAACGATAAAAAGCACATCAATGTTCGCAGCAATGGGCTGAATCTCATGATTGGTGCCCGCCCCAATGCGCTTGAACAGAGTTTTGCGCTCAAGGACTTGCTCTATCCGCGAAAGTGACTCATCCAGGATTACCCAGTCGCCGACTGTCGGTCTATCAAGAGCTGATGACTGCCGTAAACCAGACCCGATTTCTACCCTCGCCTCACCGGAACCGGTGAAAACCGTGTAGTTGGAGCGCTGAAATGATGTCACGCGGCCGAGGCGGTGCTGCAACAGACCGAGGTCGGGCAGTTGTTGGATGAAGAAAGGAACGAGCCCCAATCTCTCTAAAAGGTCACTCATAGTAATTGTCCTGGATGCGGTTCGATCCCAATGGGGATGTTCTGGTACAACGATGGGCTGACCGCTTGAATGCCTGGCGTACGGAGATATCGACCGTCAATCTCTTCAACGATCCGGCCGCGGCAATTTGGGTAGCATGGCTTCTACGTCAATCGTGTAGGTAGAGAAAAAAGCTTCCGCCGCTTCAATTAAAGCAGTCTCGTTGTTAAGTATCCCGAGATAGACCGGCCACTCGGCGTCTACCAGTTCCGTGCGGTAAAGCTCCGGATCGACGTCCCCCAGCTGCGCAAGAAACCGGAACTCCGTTTCGTTCATGACAATGTAATCGCAGCGTTTGTGCAGAAACATTTGCAGCATCTGCTCGGCGTTGTACGCGTCATGGCGCACCAGATGGCTCCCGATCCGCCGCTCGAGCCGATCACTGTAGACAAACCATCTGCGAAGACAAATGCCTCCCTTGAGGTCGTCGAAGGAGTCCGGTTGCCGGCCAGGTTGCGCGAAGACGCGATCACGCCAGGTCAACAGCGGCCCCACGGCGTGCATTCGATCCGGCAAAGGCATCCATAACGGGTTGGCGAAAACCGCGTTGGCTAGCCCTCGCTCCAGAGCCCAGGGCTGGCGTTTGCGCGCCATCGGGAGGAAATCGGCTGCGATACCGGTCTGAAGGCTGAACTCTTTGATCACCTCGACCAGAATGCCCTCTTTGAGGTCGTTGCCGTAATAAAACGGCAGAAAGCCTTCGTCCGATCCCATAATCTTGAGCGTTTGGGAAGAAGCTGGGAGGAGCCAGAATGCCATGATGATAAACAGGACTACTCTCATTCGGTCCTCGGTGGAGTGATCACTCGGATAAAGCGGTCGCTTGCCCGACTATGCCTTGCTCGGTACAGACAGTTTGGCTCGAATTCTGGCCACACGCCATGAAAAAGTCGACATCGCTGCAACGTCAGCTTTACCCACAAAAACTGTGGATAACTTTGTGGGAACAGCTCGGATAGGTGTCTTCAGCCCTGCAATGGCAGGGCCTCAGCAATTGTGGCGTTTTAATGACCGGCCAGCGAATAAATGGCCTTATCAGGCTAGCGAACACCCTTGGACTGCAGCCACTGACTGATCTGCGCCAGATTCATGGCGCCGCTCTGGCGGGCGACTTCCCGGCCATTCTGAAACAGGATCATGGTAGGGATGCTGCGAATGCCAAACTGGCCGGCCGGGCCCTGGGCCTGTTCGGTATTGAGCTTGGCAAAGCGTACCTTGCCCCGCCAGTCTTTAGCAGCCTGCTCGAACTGGGGCGCCATCATTTTGCAGGGGCCACACCAGCTTGCCCAGAAGTCCACCAAGACAGGCAAATCACTGCGCCCTGTATGGGCAGCAAAGCTCTGGTCCGTAAGTTCCAGGACCTGATCCGGCCACAACGGCTGTTTGCAGGCACCGCAATTGCCGCCCGCTGACAGTTTATCCACGGGTACGCGATTAACCTTGTGACAGTGGGGACAGACCAGGTGTCGGATGTCAGTCATGATTAATTACCCTCAGGTTGTATACTGAAATAGATGATCTGGGCAGACGAAAAGAAATCAAGCTGGGGTTCAGGATGAAAAGACTCGATGGCAAGACCGCTTTGATCACCGGCGCGGCCCGCGGCATTGGTGAAGCAATCGCCATTCAGTTCGCTGAGCAGGGAGCAACGGTCATCGTATCGGATATTAATGACCAAATGGGACAGGCACTGGTTGATGGCTCAAAACTGGACATGCACTATCTTCACCTGGACGTCAGCGATGAGTCCCAGTGGATAACCTGCGCCAGGTCTATCGAAGATCAGTTCGGTGGGCTGGACATTCTGGTGAACAATGCCGGGATTACCGGTTTCCTGGAAAGTGCAGGGCCTCACGATCCGGAGCACCTCGACCTTGCTTCCTGGGAGACAGTCCACGCCACGAACCTGAATGGCGTTGCCCTGGGCTGTAAATATGGAATCAGATTGATGAAGACCTCCAGGTCCGCAAGCATCGTCAACATTTCCTCCAGATCGGGACTTGTGGGGATTCCCGGGGCGGCGGCCTACGCGTCCAGCAAGGCCGGCGTTCGGAATCACACAAAGTCAGTCGCGTTGTACTGTGCCGAGAAAGGCTATCCGATCCGGTGTAATTCCATCCATCCCGGCGCCATCATGAGTCCCATGTGGGAAGCGATGCTTGGAGAGGGAAAAGCAAGAGAGGCCGCGATAGCCGAAGTAGAGGCTGGCGTTCCAATCGGAAGGATGGGAAAACCCGAGGATGTTGCCTATGCGGCCCTCTACCTCGCCTCTGACGAATCAAACTACGTGACCGGCATTGAGCTAAACATCGACGGGGGCATACTGGCCGGAAGCGCCTCTGCTCCGGCCAGACGATAAAAGCCGTCTTCAGAAATCGGACATTACATCCTGAAGATCCTGCTTGAGCTCTGCAGGTTCGGTGATCCATACCGTTTTATCGAGGCCGGGAAACACACCCACATCAAGGCCATCCCTTGTTAGACCTGGAATCCATTTCCGGAAAAAGTCTGGCAGTGAAATACTGCGGGGCGTCAGCTCCTCGCCGCCGTTGGCGTATTCGGCGGCAAATCCCGAAGCCGGCCACACGGGCAGATATTCCACGTCGCCATCGTCCGAGGCGATCTTGAGGAACTGGCTCTCGCCGTTCACCAGAATCCATATTTCCCGCTCTTCGGCCACCTGGCTCAGGAAGTAGTCGTACCGCTCTTCACCATCCATTTCCATTACTTGATTGAGGTCTTCACCGCTCATGTCAGGTACGCCACTCCAGTCGTTTGCTTTTGGGTATTTGCCGGAGACTAACACGTATTTGGCAGAGACTGGCGGCCGCTTTTCCAAAACATGACCAGCAGCGCTGCAAGGGCCAAGTTGCCGAAGAGCATGAAGGGGTACATTTCAGGGGAAATTCGCAACCATTCACCGGTGAAGTTCATCATGGCGTGGAAAATCAAGACCGCCAGAATGCTTCGACCAGTGCGGTTATAAACGAGCACAATCAACAACGTATGGCAGATGATCATCGGCATCCACCAGTAAAGCTCGGGGTGAAACGTGGTGTTGGCGTAATACCCGGGGAAAAAGACGAAGGGTGCGTGCCACAGCGCCCAGACCACCCCGTTCACCAGGCCCCCTACAAGGGGACTGAAGCGCTGTTGCAGGGCCTCCAGATAAAAGCCGCGTAACCCCACCTCTTCCACTGCCGGAAACACAAAGGAAAGAACCAACAAGAACAGCAAGGGCCCGGGATTAACAAACAACTGCCAGTTGGTATCCAGGGGCTCGCCAGCAACGCCCAGAAGCATTGCCAGGCCCGCCATGGCAAGATCGTAAGCAAGCCAGAACAACACGATGATGAGCCACCAGCGGCCGGGGATACGACGCCAGTCCGTCAGGCGCCGCCAAAGGTCTTCCAGTTGCTCTTTTCCACCGTTCGCCGCTGCAAGGCCAAGACCGGCAACGACAGGGCTGGCCCCGCCAATCAAAAACCAGATCAGGTTTGGAAATGCCCAAACCGAGGAATCCGAGAGCAGCACCGGTATCCAGAAGATATACGCCCAACCCAGGTAAACCAGGGGAAAGGCTATTAACGGTCGCCTGATCAATGGCATTGCCCTCCGTGAGTCATCGTTCCGGGCAGTATCCCCGCAACACGTCAGCCTTTGTTGATATATATCAAGTGTTCGGCAGGTCGATGTTAACCGTAGGACTTCTCCCTACCCACGCCTTGGTTTAGCTGCGTATCATCATGATGCAGTGGAATCGGCTGACTCCTCAGCTATCCACAACACGGACACCCGAGAATGCCTTCTGAAGATCAAAGCACACAATCCGATGCCATCCCCTTTCGGTCGGTAACCCTTTTTCTGTTACTGACCTTCGGCATCGCCTGGGGAATCCTGGCTGCCTTCATCTTTTTTCCTGAAACCATGGTTGGGCTGTTCGGCGAAATCACCGGCGAACACCCGCTTTTCTATCTCGCAGTCTGGGCCCCGGCGATTTCGGCGTTCATCGTGATTTTTCGGTGGTCTGGCCTGGAAGGACTGCGCAGGCATTTGGGGCGCGCCCTGCTGTGGCGCTGCTCATGGCCCTGGTATGCGTTCCTGCTTCTTGGAGTGCCCCTGGTGTTCTTCGTGGGGTCGTTCTTAAAGGGCAACCTTTCAGAGACTGCCTTCCCATTCCCGTCTGCGTCCTCGTTTCTGGTTGCGCTGTTTCTTATTGCTATCAAAGGCCCCATCGAGGAGTTCGGCTGGCGGGGCCTAGCACTCCCCCTCCTGCAACGCAAGATGACGCCAATATGGGCCGCACTCGTCATTGGCGTGATCTGGGGCCTTTGGCACACCCCGGCTTTTCTGCTGAGTGGTACCGAGCAGAGCGCCTGGTCATTCCTGCCATTCTTTACGGGCACCATTGCACTGAGTGTGATTGTCACCCCACTGTTCAATGCTTCCCGGGGCAGCATCTTCCTCCCCGCACTCTTTCACTTCATGCTCATCAATCCAGTCTGGCCCGACGCCCAACCCTATGACACCTATATTTTCGCGTTGATTGCCATTGTCATCGTCTGGTTACATCGGGACAGTATGTTCACGCGCACCAATAGCGTTACCGAGGTCGTCCCGGACAAACAGTGAACGCATTGATGACTTTGCGAAAAGGGCCGGGTTCCGGCCTCAAAATTTTAATTCTGGTGAGCCTGCTCTGGTTGACCGCCTGCCTGGCCAGTCCTCAGCGAACAGCGAATACGCCCCTGGAAGCCGCATTCTCAGATGCACTGGAGCGGTTTCAGAGCGAGTACGATTTCCCCGGCATAACCGCCAGTTACGTGCTTCTTGATGGTTCTTCGCACTCGACAGCAGCCGGTTGGGCCGATGTAGAACGTCGCGAGCCAATGACGCCGGGGTCGAGAATGCTGGCCGCGAGTATCGGCAAGACTTTTGTTGCCGCCACCATGGTGTCGGTCGCACAGGAACGGGACATTGATCTGGACGACCCCGTATCGACCTGGCTGGGCCGGAACAGCTGGTTCCGGCGGCTGCCGAACCATCAGAGCCTGACCGTTCGCCAGCTGCTTAACCACACATCGGGCTTGCCGAACCATGTGTACCTGCCAGCCTTTGCAGAAGCAGTCTCACAACGCTGGTCGGAACCCGGAAACCCATTTACACCCGAAACACTTGTCGGTTTCGTTCTGGACGCAGAAGCACTGTTTCCAGCGGGCGAGCAATGGGCTTACACGGACACCGGATATATTCTTATCGGACTTGCCATTGAAGCCATCACGGGGCGAACCTACTACCAAGAGGTTAACGACCGTTTTCTCGAACCACTGGGGCTGACGGCGACATCAGCATCGAACAAACGCTGGCTTGCGGGTCTGGCTGCCGGGTATGTTGCTGTCGACAATCCCTTTGGCTTCCCGGCAAAAACCACAGACAAGAACGGCGTCATGGTCTGGAATCCAGCGCTAGAGTGGACCGGCGGCGGACTGATCAGCACTTCCCGTGACCTGGCACAATGGGGAGCTGCCCTGTTTGGCGGACAAGGAGTGCCAGACGAAATCCTGAACACAATGCTCCAGTCTGTTCCGATCGGCGAAGACATGTCCGGAACCTATTATGGCCTTGGCGCGGCTATTTCCCGATCGGGTCCGCTTTCACCGGTTTTCGGTCACGGTGGCTGGATTCCAGGCTACAGCTCAAGTCTCCGTCACTATGCCGAGAGTGGGATTACCATTGCCTTTCAGGTAAACAGTGATCGTATCTCTCACCAAAGCCTGTCTGAAATCGAACTATGCCTTGCCGCTGTAGTCATATCAGGTGGCAAGGAAACCGACTGTGTACCCTGAAGCACATAGCCCCCCCGACGAGTCGCTAACCCGGAGCTCAAGCATGAAAAAACACCTTTCTCTCCCGATCCTGTTCATCGCGATGCCTGTCTTCGCGCAACCGGCGCCTCCTCAAAAGGGGTTCAGTGGTGAAGTCTCTCTGAACGCAGGGATCATCTCTTCCACGTCCAATTTTAACGTCGATGGCGACCGAACCATCAGCTCTCTTGAGAACAAGGCAGACAGTGAGTCAGAGGGCCTGATTGCGCCCCTCGGCAACGTTGCCTACACCTTTGGCGATGGACTGAAACAGCAGATTTACTTCGGTACCACACGGGAAGACATTGCGGTCGGCACCCTGGCCGTGCAACTCGGGTATAAATACAGTCTCAGCTCGGGAACCGTGGTGGATGTTTCCTTTTTGCCCACGGTGATTTCGGGAGAAACCTGGCAAAATCCTTATCAGCTCAACACGCCGAGGAAAGAAACAGACGTCTCGGGCAACGCCTACCGTCTGCAACTTAACAGCATCTCCGGCTCCGGCTTCAGCCTGGATCTCGCCTTTGCAACAACGGATGTTGAAGATGATCTGACGGCGGGTACAGACCTGGCCCGGGATGCAGACAGTTACTACACGAAAGGTAGCTACCGCTTTACCGTCTCGCCGACCAGCTTTGTCTCACCCTCTGTTGTTTACATCCAGCACGATGCCGATGGCAGTGCCAGCAGCTTCGACGCCTATGGAGCCGAAGTCAGCTGGTTCAATATTCTGGACCGGCACAGCCTGGTGTTGACCGCAGGATTCACAAGAAGGGATTACGACAGCGCCAGCACCCTGTTCAACAGGACGCGTTCGGATGATGAGTTCAGTCTGTTCGCAGCCTACGAGTACCCACAGTTCATGGGCTGGAAGGATTGGTCGTTTATTTCGTTTGCAGGCTACGGCGACACCCAGTCCAACCTGACCTTCTACGATGAATCCTCGTACCTGCTTGCAGTGGGGCTGAACTACAAGTTCTGATCAGCCCCGGCTTTAATCGGCTGAACCCTAGGATCGAGCCCTCGCCATACGGAACAGGGCCTCTGGCGAGATTCGCTTGATCCAGAGGGCAGCCATTTCCTTGCCCTTCCCCACCGGGATTTCGCGCTTCTTTGCCTCGAGACCCTTGAACACCACCTCGGCGCACTCGGTCACATCCATGCCGCCAGCAATGTCCTCATCTTCCTTGCCGTAGGCTGAGCCGTCACCGGCAAGGGCATTGCGGGAAATATCCGTGCGAATGAAACCGGGGGTGATGGTCGAGACGCTCACGCCCTGGCCTTCCACCTCGGCCCTTAACGCATCGAAGAATCCCATAACGGCATGCTTCGCGGCACAATAGCCGGTACGCATGGGGGCGCCGACTTTACCGGCGACGCTGGAGGTCACGGCGAGGTGGCCGGAGCCACGCTCGAGCATATGGGGAAGCACCGCTTTGGTCAGGGCAATCTGGCCCATGACATCCACATCCATCAGTTTCTGGTAGACCGACATGTCTGTGTCCTTGCACAGGGACCGTTGCGAAACGCCGGCGTTGTTCACCAGCAGATCGATGGTACCGAACTGAGCCAGGACCGCCTCAACCTTGCCCGGAAGTGAATCCCAGTCGGTAACGTCCAGTGGGAGTACCAGTACCTGCCCGGTTCCCGTCCCGGCGGCAGCCCGGCAACGTTTGGCAACACGCTCCAACTCATCTTCCCGGCGAGCGGAAAGCACCAGACGGTCGCCATTCTTCGCAAACTGCAAGGCAAGTGCTTCACCAATGCCAGAGGAAGCACCGGTTATCCAGACGGTTTTGGCAGACATGCAGGGTCCTCGAGAAATCTCAGTTTTCCACCATCCGGGCCCGAAGCCTGGGTAGCTGAGCCGGGTAGTGTTCCTGAATGAAGGTTACCATGCCCTCCCGGACCGCACATCTCAGGTCCCAGTTCTTGCTGGAGTTGGCGGCGCTCATCAAAAAACGCACCTGGATGGCCTGATCACTGGAATCGGTCACCTGCACTGAGGAAAATTCGCCATCCCAGAGCCCCGATTCATCGAGCAGACGAGTGAATTCCTGCCGGAGCGGTTCAACCGGCATGGTGTAGTCGACCCAGATAAACACTGTTCCCAGCAGCTCTGCGGTATTCCTGGACCAGTTCTGGAACGGATTCTCGATAAACCATTGCAGTGGCACTACGAGGCGGCGCAGATCCCAGACCCGTAAGACCACATAGGTGGCTGTTACTTCTTCCACCCAGCACCACTCACCCTGCACATACAGCACGTCGTCTATACGGAAGGGTTGGGTCAGGGCAATCTGCATGCCGGCCAGCAGGTTGCTCAACACAGGACGGGCCGCGAAACCGAGAATCAGGCCACCGACACCCGCGGAGGCGAGAAGGCTGGCGCCCATGTGCTGAACCGATTCAAAGGTCATCAGGGCAGCGCCAAGACCGATGATCACGATGAGGATGTTAAGTGCGCGGACCAGGAATCGGGTCTGGGTTTCGACCTTGCGGGCTCGCTTCCACTGCCCTTCCAGCACCGGATTGAGCGCAACAATGACTTCGCCAATAGCCGAGGTCAGTCTGACTGCCGCCCATGTGATGGCAAGGATGAGCAGCAGGGTGGCGACCTGCTGAATGGCTGAGATCAAGGGCAGATCCGCTGGCGCGGCGGCCAGGGAACCGACCAGGGTAAGCAGGCAGAAAACGACACCCAAAGCCCGGGCAGCGGCATCCAGGAACAGCCGGATGACCGTTCTGGACTCTGAGAAATGCCGGAACACAGCGAGGGCCAGACGGTAAACGATGTAAGTAACCGCAACCGCAAGAATCGCCGAAGACCCCGGCCACAACCAAGCCGTGAAACCGGCTTCAAACGATTCCAGCATCAGCCCTCCAGGAGCTTTCGATCATAGGAGTTCGCGAGGAAGTACGTCCCTGTCCCGCTGTGTTCCATAAAAGCCTAGACCAGCCCTTGCTCACGCGCCATTGCCATGGCCGCTTTCGGCCCGGTCCAGAGCGAGGGAAGGATGATCAGTGAAACCGGAATCGCCGTCAGCACAATAAACTGCTGGAGCACGCCGATCTGGCCCGCCCCCATGTACAGAAGAATCGCTGCCATCAATGCCATGGCACCCCCCCAGAAGACACGGATCCACGGGTTCGGTTCGTCATGGCCTGCCCCGACCATGGCAATGGAATAGCTCATGGAGTCGCCGGTGGTGGCCACGAAAATGGTTGTCAGCAAAAGAATCGCAGCCGCCATCCAGGTGCCGCCG
>NZGD01000162.1 GCA_002690925.1 Rhodopirellula sp. | reverse complement strand
TCAAAAAATCTCTGAGGCCTGGTCGACTTCGTGAATGTTTCGAGGGAGCCAAGTCATGCTATAAGATCAGCGAGCGACGAGCTTGCAAACTGATCTGCTTTGCTTTTGCCACTCATCGATGCAACGTCACGATGGACGGTCAGACCGCAGTACGATTGCGATTCAAGGAACTTGTTGCGTCACGGTTGTACTGTGAATCACTATGGATTTTGTCGCTGTCAATTTTTGCTCCAGCGACAAGTCCGGAGCGTCCAACGCGAAATGGATCTACCGACTCTACACCAAAAAAACAATGAGTTCGCGAACAAAGAACGACCAGGCACAGGTCAGCTAACGAACTCGTGAGGACCGTTTCGCAACGAATCGCATTACGAGTGTTGGGCGATGGATTTCATGTCAGACGAGTTGTGCGAGTTCCGCAAGATGCATGCGTCAACGACAGTCGATCACGTTGCTCGTGAGAGTCTTGCGATTGAAATTAGGCAGCGGTTGCGCCGCAACGAAGTCGTTTCTTTTTGGAACGTCTTGCACGCCACCGCGAGCTTCCGAAAACCG
Organism: Rhodopirellula sp.; assembly: GCA_002690925.1. Classification (GTDB taxonomy): domain Bacteria; phylum Planctomycetota; class Planctomycetia; order Pirellulales; family Pirellulaceae; genus Rubripirellula. The sequence continues at coordinate 8,444 of NZGD01000162.1, read as the reverse complement.
TTCGCGTTGACAACGGTCCCAAATTCAAATCAAAATTTTAGATCAGCGGGGATGTTACAACGGCGTGACACTTGACTTCAGTGAGTTCTGGAAAATAGGTCCAGAAAATATCGGAGGAAGCGTTCATTGAATTTTTCAATGGAAAAGTCCGAGACGGATGCCTTATGGAATTTGGTTCTTGTCGCTGAACCTTCATTGGGGCTCAGCGAACTTGAAACTGTGGTTTGGCGTTGAACGCCAACGAGCGGCGTGTTCCCGTGCCCAGAAAAGGTTCTGCCACGTGCAGAAGCCATCCTGGAAAGATATAGATGTCGCCTACAACTGGCCGAAAACTGGCAATTGATTTACTGAATTGCTGGTTGCCACCATGCAGAAAATTGATGTATCCGGCGTTACGACCAAGCATATAATTGCCGTCCTCAGCGCCATCTGCCAACGTCGGAGTTTGTAAATAGAGAATTCCAGCAATCGGGCAGGAATGAAAATGCGTCGGGCTTGAGGTTTGTGCCGTCTGATTGACGATCCAAAACGCTTCAAAATCAACACTTGCTATTTTCAAGTTGTCGATGTGGAAAATGTAGGTTTGAATAAGGCTTCCGGTATATCGTATTAGCGAATCTTCGCCACCGTCCATGCACTGTTCATTCGTCAAGAGAAATTCGCATGCTCCCTGAGTCCGAGGATTGGTATTGGCGTATTGGTTCATTCTGCGGACGAGTGATTCCGGAGCTTTGCTCTTGAGAATCATGGGACCGAACGGCGAGAACACTTCGGCCCCTTCCAAATTTTCACTAATGGGGACCGGAATTGGTTTTGCTTCGTATCGTTCGATATTTCGCTTGTTCATTTGTTTATTTTTGCTGAGCTACGAGATCAAGTTGATTCGCATCGCGTTGGATTTCGGTCACTTTGACGAATGGGTTTGCAGTTTCCTGTGTAATCAGAAGACCCCATAAATACCGCTTCTCAAGAAAAGAACGTGATTGTTCTCGTAACGGTAGTCAATCCCAACATCGTAGCGAAGGTGATCGAGACGTCGGTTGTGCTCTGTGACAAAGGTAATGAATTTGTCAGGGTAGTCCTGCCACTTAAGAAAATAGATTAACTGCTGACTCGTAATGCCGGAAAAGTAGACCGTGTTGCATTCTGGTTTGTTCGACAAGCAGATCGTTGTGCAGTCCGATAGAACGGGGGGCAACACCTCCGCCAACTGATTGACACGATGAGGCCCGAATACTGAGCAGAGGATTTTTTCGCGAATTGAATTCTGTTGCGTTTGTGCATCGAAAAAGAAGTAAAAATTCTTCAGGACTCTGGCATCCTGCTCGAAACAGTAGGACACGCCAGATGACACGGTACTTCCGGGATTTCCAACGTAAACGTTGAAGGCACTGACGCCACCTTCCGGCGTGATTGCAGTCGGGCTGAGGTCAAACGAAAACATGAAATAGGGGATGCTATCTTCAACCTTCACGGATGACTTGAGCGCACCGCATGAAGCACCAAGAAATCGATCCACTGATAAAATACGATTGCATCGTTGGTAATCATAAACGTAGATCTCGCTCTCCCAACGATTCTCATGCCACTTGATTCCATAAACGCAGCGATGCAAGCCCACGCCTTGCTGAATCGACCGAACGGTCCGGAGCATCCTGTTGGAGTCGTCCATTTCCCGTAACCCTAGCAAGAATAAACTGCTCGGGCGCAGCTTTTCCCAAGAAGCCTGTTTTGAGTTGGGAAGAGGTGATTCGTAACTCCAGTGGCAATAGTTGAGTAACGGATCATCAGATTGCATCACCTCGGCGAGCGGATCGTCGTCCTCTAGACTCATAAGGAAATTCCTTCTTTCTGGAACTGTTCAATCAGGTTTGCTGTACCAAGGGGTCGCTGGTGTCAGGTTTTGAAAATGTGGTCGTAAGCCTTCGCGAATTTCGAAAATTTGGACTTGATCAAATTTTGGATTGGGTGACGGCGAAACGCAAAGCATTTTATTTTGAGCCATCATCGAGATTTGATACGCAAGGCTTACATGAAAAGCGAGGGCTTTTCTATCTGCCATCCGCAGATTTTCGAGTAAAAGATCGCGACCTACTGACTGAAACTCTTTTTTTGATGAACGCGCCCGCGCGATTCAGGGAAAACATTTTTCGTTTCTTGCCAGCAGCACAGGGGATTCACTTTGGCTTTGACCAGCGGGAACTTGATCAAAGCCAGGCTAGCCTAATATGTAAGTGTTACCTTGAATTTCCAGGTTCCTCTGCGGCAACAACCTCCCAGACGACGCAGTTTTTGGGATACAAATGGTCGCCCCTGGGTTTAGGCAGTCCCGTAGTAAGCAAATATCGCCTAATTGGTGATGGTGATGTTAACGAAGCGTTTGCCACTTGGGAAAGCAAGATGAAAACGCGCGCCGTTTCAGGTTACTGGTCGGATTTTGATTTTGAGCGTCTGAAAAGTAACAATCATACTGATCGAAGGGAGCAGCTTGGTGCCTCGCACTCTCAAGAGGCATCGTGTCATGTACTTCAAATTCAGGATGAGGGTAGCGAGCGGTACTCGGTTGATGTCAATCTGTATTCACAGCAATGGAAAGTACGTGAATTGTCTACTCAGTTAAGGCAGACTCTGGTGTTCAGTCCAGTCAAGCAGGACCAATGGGATAAATGGATCCAGAACACCAATCATCAGACTGTGGGCCACATCTCAACTGGCTATGACCGGGGTGGGCAACCATTCCTGACCTTGTATCACGGCTCACATTTGTTAGTGTCCGAGGAGGCCTGAGCGTTACCAGTATCTTCCAACAGGGCCGCTTTCAGCGTTCTGCCTGAATCAGCATGAAAGGAACATCCAAGTCAATCATCTGCACATTAATATGGGACCAGCCATCTTCTTCCAACCAAGTACGATAAATGTCCGGATGACGGTAAGAATAGTGAAACAGACGGATCGGCAGCTCGCCGAATGACCACGGATAATCATCTGGATTCCATTTTGCACGCTCGAAGATCATTAACATGCCACCAGGCTTGACAGCATGTCTTATCTTCAACAACAACTCACGCGCACCTTCCAACGGCCAATCATGAAGTAATGACTTGCAGCTAATCAAGTCAAACCCTGAAGCCACAGGTTCCGCACGCAAATCCCATGTTTGAAATCGCACGTTTTTGGTGTCAGGAAAAGAACTGACGTGCCGATGCCCTACTTCACAAACAACGGGAAGGTCAGCGACGGTGAAAGATAATTTTGGAAAAGCATGAATCAACTGCCTTGCAAACTCACCACTGTTTCCACCGAGATCAATTGCATTTTCAAAACGCTCCAGCGAGACATGATCTATTAAGGCAAGGGTTTCATATTTTGTCAAAACGGTGGTGTAACGCATCCATCTAGCTGCGTGTGCACAATTCGCGGGTGTGACTTTCAGCAATTTGCTGTAATCGAAGATCTGAAATAATTTTGATTGCTGCTGGAATTCTTGGGGGGATTTTGCAAACACATCAAGATTCTGAAAGTAATCATCAGAAACCTCCATCGCCATTTCGAGTTTGCAACGAATTAGATCGAGATAACATAGGACTTGGCGGAATGTTTCAGTAAATGACCAAGTGTTCGATTTAGAAACCAGCACACCATTGCTCTTTAAAACCGAAAGCAGCACACGGAGGCCATCGGGATGAAGGTGTAACTGTTGCGATAAGGCACGCTCAGACTCACGCTCGGTGTTAATCAGGTGATCAATCAACCCCATTTGAAGTGCTGTCAAAAGCGCCTTTGCACCGATCGCGCACTGTAAAAACTGGTCCACTTCCAGATAGTGCTGATATTTCTGGGCAGTCAAAGTTACTTACCAATTCTGAGTTAGAAGAGACGGCCAGTTGTCGATTTTGGAGCACCATGAACCCAATCCAATAGTTCCTCGTGTAGAGGCAACTCCCTCATCACCTTGCTGTTCTGATCTAAAATTTCCTGAAGGACTTGTCCAATGCGTTCGGGATCACATGAGAGCGAGACCGCAGAAGGCTGACGGGGGTATCTATCATTACCGGACAAAAGAAAATAATAGCTTTCAGGAGGGAAGGCTTCACCTAACATGTCGCCATGCCAGCCACAAGTTTCGTAGGTCGCAAGCCTCGACTGCAATTCGTTGGAAATGGGTGCGTTTCTGGCTGCCCTCCAGAACTCAGAATCATCACGTGCGCTCAAGTGGTAGTGCAACTGCACGAAATCCTTAATTTCATCTGTGATCTTTCCCAGACGTTCATTGTAGATCTCACTACATTGCTGGGTATTGTCAGTTCGCAGGGGAAACAACTCTAAAAACAATTCAATTGCTAACTGCGTCAGGTGCAGTGCGGTTGATTCGAGCGGTTCAATGAAACCAGCGGCAAGGCCAACCGAAATCACATTTCCACGCCACGGATTTGCCAACCGGCCAACTTTCAGGTTCAGAGGTTGATTTGCGTCTGTGACCTGGCTGGTGTCGTACCCATCACTTTCCGCCAATTCAAGCAAGTCACGTACCGCTTCATCTGCCGTTAAAGAGCTCGAGTCATAAACGTATCCAAGGCCAGTTCGGTGGACCAATGGAATTGTCCACGCCCACCCGGATGGCAATGCAGTAGATCGGGTGAATGGCCTCAACGCCCGACGAGCAGGCAGTGCCACCGCCACAGCACGATCACACAGTAGGCAGTTCGACCAATCGATAAATCGATTTTCTCCGAAATCCGAGAAGGGTGATTGCTCAAAACCGGTGCAATCCAAGAACAAGTCACCCGTCAAGCGTTTCCCATCATCTAGCACCAGATGGTCTATACCGCTTCCGTCATCGCGGCACACTGCAGCAATGACCGACCCTATTATCGACTGTACACCGGTATCAGCTGCTCGTTGCCTCAACCACTCAGAGAATGCAAGTGCATCCAAATGAAAAGCATAGCTGCGATGGGCGGAAATGGGTGAGTCACCGCCAAATGAATGCGGACTCTTGCCAGCCAACGCAGCGGCCCATTGAAGCGAGTAGGTTTGATAGGGACGAGTAACACCGCGGCGAAAACGTTCGGCTAGCCAGTAGGGAAATAGTTCGCGTCCGTCAATCTGTGCGCCACATACACCGAATGGATGCCAGTAGTCCTCGTCTTTGTGATGCCAGTTGGAGAATTGGATTCCGAGTTTGAACGTAGCCTGACAGGCTCGCATCATGTCCTGTTCGTCTGCCGCCAGATTATCCAGCAAACGGTGTAATGATGGGATCGTAGCCTCGCCGACTCCGATCCCAGTTCCATCAGCCGGCTGAACTTGGACGACCTCGATTCCCAGTGGAATCAGTTGCCGTCCCAGCAGAGCGGCGGCCATTTGGCCAGCACTCCCACCCCCAACAATGACAACCCGCTCCGGCGTCTCGAGCGACAAATCACGCATCATGATGCTCCCACCCGAGTAAAAATTTGTTGTATTTCATCGCTACTATCCGTGGCATGCTTCATTCTCGGAGTGATCGTCCACTGAAAACTAAAAAAAAACGGCAGGTTTCGCACCTTGTAGCAAAACACCTACCGCAAACCGTGATGGACGAACGACTACTCTGTCACGGGCATTGGATTTCATGTTTTCCCTGCTCCATCCGGTGCCAGGCGGAGTGCAGGATAACCAAACGATGCCAGAATTTGCAGCCTGCCAGCCAGCCCAACGCATTACTATCGTGGAACGGGACACAGCTCTGATTCATGCCACCCAAAGCGGTCCGTGTATGCAGAATTCAACCCAAGACATTGCTTTGAACCACAAACCTCACGATAAACACATTGGTAAAAACCATTGCGATTGAACTCATCCCAGAATCTTGGGTCGATTCTCAATTCAGGTTGATCATTGACCAATGCACCACCCTCACTCCCCAACAAACATTGGGGAAAGTTCTTCACCTCAACTTGCCTTCTGTTTTCCGTAAGCAGACGGATGGCCTTACGCAAAAAAGGAGCAGCCTCTAGATGCGAAACCATTAACTCGGAGTCATCTTTTTCACTCATGGGCCAATAAGTCCAGAAGTCCATTCGCTCCAGATTTTCGACGTCTGCAAGAACTTCCACAACGCCCGGCAACGATTTGTAGCTTAAGCCTGTGACGACCGTATTGGTGAGTATTCGCGCCGTGCCCAATGAATCGAGATTTCGGATGCCGCGCATCGTCCTATCAAACGAGCCTTTTACACCAGTGATCCGATCATGTAATTCAGCATTGTCTGCTGTAACACTAACAAAATACTCATCGATCCCAGAATCAATCAGTTGCTTGCAGTAATCAAGATTGGCAAGACGCATGCCATGTGTTTGGATGCGGATATGCTGAAACCCATTGTCTCTCGCTTGTCGTGCAAGCTCGGGGAGGTCCTTACGAAGTGTCACCTCTGATCCGGTAATGATCAGACCAGTCCATTTCTGTTGGTTCCGATTCTCCTGCATTAGTTGATCAAATTCGTCTTGCCCCGCCGGATTAAGCCAGTGCATTGAATCGAGAATCATGCAGTGTTGGCACTTGAGATTACAACGGAAGTGCACCGTGATCTCAACATATTTGCTGTGGTTACTTATGCTCACGAATTAAGACTCGTTCCATTGGTCGCCTGCTGGTCAGTTCACGCTCAAAAGAAAAACGTATTCACAGTATGAAACGCGAGGTTGGATTATAGCCACGGCAGTTTGGCGTGATTGATTTTCTTCTACAGACGTCACTGGAATATTCGAGGTTTATCAAATTAGCTGTCCGCTGCTTGTAAATGCACCGCATCAACTCAGATTAGTTTCCTTGTCGCAGCGCGGAGATGGGGGGAGTACTGAGTTGCGCTATAAATTGATCTTGAAAAACGACGAACACCAGCTATCGGTCAAGATTGCCTATTTTTTTCTTGGGTTCGTCATTCAAGGGCAACGTCGCAGTGCGCTGCTAATCCGAAAGTTAACAACATGCGAAACATACCGCTTGGAGCTTTGCGGGCGTGGAGGTGCGAGAGATGTCGTTTCGCGACGCCCGCTAGCGGTGAACGTCTGTACTGTTAGCCGAGCTCGTTTGGCGGGTTTGTCAAGCGGCAGGCAACCGCCGCAGAAACGTTTTTTCTGCGTGGATTGCAGTTCTTACGCATTTTTTCACTGGCTGGGGGGGGGGCAACTAGTAAACTCTACGTCCCACTGGGGTACAGCCGGGCTCAGCCCGCAAGATCAGAGGCTGTGGCCTCATTAGTTTCAACTTTCTGACATCAGAAATCATGACGAAATCATCACGGGCACATGCCCATCTCTCGCGGATATATCGCATCGTCCTTCAGCGAATTCATTCGTTGAATTTTTCCGCACTGCAGCAGAGGCGGCAGGCCCTTCTTGGTGAGACACAAAGATCATCCAACGCACTGTATCGACGTAGTTCGTTTGCTGAGTCACTTGAACCAAGGCTGCTACTCGCCTCCGATTTCAGCTTTGACGCGTCTGGCGAAACAGAGAGTGTTGATCTGCGTTTGACAACCGATGGTGCTCAAATTCAGTTGTACAACCAACAGGATGGCACGTTACTCACTTCACAGGCCGTTAATACAAGTTCTGGAACGGTCACCATTACGGGTAGTGACTTTGCTGACGCATTGACCATTGATGAGTCAATGGCAGATTTCACCATCAGCTTTGTCGGGGGGGCTGGGCTTGATACTTTGCTTGGCCCGAATTTGAACAACGATTGGCAGATCAAGGCGACCAATCAAGGAACCGTAAACAGCGACATAAATTTTGAATCGATTGAAAATCTAACTGGCGGAACGCGGAGCGATGTATTCACTTTCGCCGATGGTACTTCGGTTGCGGGCGTACTCGCCGGTGGAGGTGGCGAGGATGCGATCGATTACTCAGACTACGAAACAGCGATCACGATTGACCTGGAGAATCAGACGACGACTGGTGCTGCGCAGTTCACCGATGTGGAGGAGTTTGTCGGTGGAAAAGTGTCAGATTCATTGGCAGGTTTCGCAGATGATTCTTTTTGGCGTCTAAGCGAAGAAGATGGTGGGCAAATTGAATATTACAGCGACGACATCCAGAATGTCGTCGTTTTCTCGTCCGTCGAAAACCTCTCGGGTGCTGATAACAGCAGCGACACGTTTTTCATCGAGGTCGATGGGGGCGTCAGCGGGACGATTGACGGAGGCGCTGGAGATTTTGATCGATTAGTTGTTGCCCGTGAGGAAAATGATGACACTTCATTGATCAATGTCCAAAGTGCTTCTGCGGCTGTATCAACGATTCATGGGAAATCGATTTCATACACTGAAATTGAGCCGTTGATCACAGGAACAGTCAATGCACCTGTAATATCCGGAAGTGGCTTCAGTGATGGGTATCTTCTTAGGTCAGATGATGCAACAACGCTGGAGCTTCGAACCCTTGGTGGGGATA
>NZGD01000161.1 GCA_002690925.1 Rhodopirellula sp. | reverse complement strand
GTCAATGTAATGGACCTGGCCGGCCGATTTCGGATGATAATCGGCTACTCGCAGGTCTTGATTCGGGCTTTCCCTCGTTACCGCCAGGTCGCATCTCATTCGCTCCGGGTCAATGTTGTTTGCGAATGCCAGTACCCACCTTTCAGCCCCGTAGAAGCCCGAAGGTGAGATAAACTGAAGCACGTTGATCTGACTCACGTGTATACATCCTTGTTTTTAAGTTTAAATTTAGACCTCTCGGGCGCTATGGCGCGCCCGTCTCCCGCGCCACGGGCATTTGCTTTCGTCGCTTGCAAATAGTAGAGCTTGATAGCAACGGCAAGGAAAAGAATCATCCAGTAAAGGATTTCCGCCCGAAATCTGTTTATGAAGGTGGCCGCGGCAAGATAGCCGATGAAAGCACATTCCAGCGCCAGTATCTGAAAATACGCTTTGGTGTCACCCACAGACATCACGTATTTCTTCGCTTTGCGAGCCAGGCGATAGAGAGAAAGCAACATGCAGCAGAAGAAACCGAAACCCAACCAGCCCAGTTCGGACAGCCCCTGGAACCACAAGGAGTGGACAGAGCGGTACTCCACTCCTCCTCGGGTATCGTCGTCCATGTATTGAGGGGCGAGCCGATTATAGCCGTTGATTCCCATGCCCATTGGATGATCCTCAAGCATGTCGAAGGTTGTCCACCAGAACTCCATGCGACTTGAGCCACTAGTTTTCTTGTCATCGATTTCTTGCAGTGTTCCCATACGTTCCCAGAACAAATCATCTGTAACGTAGATCGCACCCGAAAGACCTACAACAACCATGAATACGGCAGCAAATCGCTGTCCTTTGCGCTGTTGGCTGGAGAAAATCATGAACAAGATGAAAATGCCCAAACTGACAACACCGGCAAGAAACGCTCCCCTGCTATTGATCAGAACGAGACCGTTGGCAATCAGTGCACCGCAGACAACTGAAAGAGCGCGGATTTTTTTATCCCCCATCCAGGCGAAATAAAGCAGAAGGACTGCCGAAGGGACCAGGGCAGCCGCTGTATCATTGGCGTCCAGAGCATCGACCATTCCAATACCCTCGACCCGTCCTTGCGCATTCCGACCAGTTACGTGGGCCAGGTAACCGATATAGGCGCACCCCATGATGTATACCCACAAACACACCTTGAGCGCCTTCTCCGAATAAATCAGCTTATACGCAACCAAAACAATGATGATCAGCTTGAGAAATTCGAACGTGAAGCGTTTATGGTTGGGAAGATCGAGCGCAAAAATATACGCAACGTAGTACATGGCCAGAACCGCGAGCATCCACTTGAACGGCGCCATCTCTCCCCATGGGCTCAGTTCCGAATAATGGCGATATTTTATTGCAAGGGCGTATAGCATCAGTACGGAGGCGATGAGCGAATAGCGCAATCCGGGAATACTGCTCGCCCACCAACGATTGTCAGGGTTAAAAAAATAGACGATCTGATAGACCACAAATGCTGCGGTACCGCTATAAGCGAGGGCCGCGACAATGCCACCGAAAAATACCAGAAGGAATAGAAGCGCAAACTTCGACATCTAACGACCATCCCTCCCTGGCCTTGCACTATCCCACGTCACTTGGGTTTCGCCCTGAATTGCTCTGATAATCCCCCGAACCGCATACCAGTTCACGGCAATAAAGTAGTATGGAAATGAAATCCAGATTGGCAGTACGTTCTTATTGGAGGAAAGATGACCAATGGCCGCTAGTCCAAGCGTTAGCAAACCGCCAAGAGCAATGATTTTGAAGACAACCAGGCCATAGAAAGACAGCACCAGACTCCCAAAACCACCGAAAGCGAGGAAAAGGGGTATCAACCAACGCAACAGTTTGTGAGAAACCACCATGAAGGAAAAAAGCCCGGTTCTAAGGGGATTCATGACGCCCCTAACCCGGAAAAGCCCTCGAATACTCCGATTTACAATGCGTTCTTTACGGGCAATTTCCTTGTCAAACTCTCCGGCAGTTTCCTCAAAACACTGAGCTTGCGGCTCGAAAACCCCTCGGTAGCCCTTGAGTACAATCTGAAGGGGGTTTACAAAATCGTTAATGTCCTTTTGATCCAGAGGCTGCCACAAAGCACTTCGTATGGCGTAAATGGCGCCATCACCTCCGACAACCGAAGAAAGGCGTGATTCCATGGTTTTGATCGCCAGTTCATATCGCCAGTATACGCCTTCATTCTGTGCACTCGCTCCGGCATCCCCATCCGTGTAGAGAGCCGCGCCAACCACATAGCCGACGTCGCACTTCTGAAAGTGACGAACCAGCTGACGAGCAGCATCTGGCGCATACATCGCATTGGCATCGCTGAACACCGTAATGTCGGAAACCACACTCTCCATGGCCAGGTTCAAACCCATGGTTTTACCTAAGCGCCCCTCCTGCCTTATCAGCTGTACACTTTCGCCGGCGAATCGTTTAACGATCTCGTCCGTGCCGTCGGTTGAGCCATCGGAAACCACCAATACGCTCAGTCGATCTTTCGGGTAGTCAAGCTCTAATGCATTGCGCAGTTTTTCTTCAATGACATCCGCCTCATTGAAACAGGAAATAATGAGCGTCATCGAAGGCAGTTCGCTATCCGTCTGCAACGCTATTGTTTCCGACCTCTTCAATGACGACAGGATCCCAAGCAGGGCCGGATACCCGATATAGACATAGGCCGGGACCAAGAAACATACAATGGTTGCAATCAGAATCGCGCTCATAGACTGATATATCGTCTTATCTTTGGACCAAGCCAATTGGCCAAATCAAGGGGCAGGCATTGCCAGCCGGCCACTATCCATTGCCTGATCCTGGATTTTAAGTTGGTAGACACGACAATTGGGTTGTCAAAATTGCGGTCATCGTCTAGGTGGTACCACCTGAGCGCTGCTGGCCGGCCTCCCCACTGCTTTTTAAAGCGAAAAGTGCCCTCGCCGAAGGAAGAACGCCCAAAATCAAAGGTTGTCGCGCCACTATCGCTGACCCACTCAAGCAAGCGCCAGTAAAGGAGCATGTTCGGCGCAAGGTGATTATATTCCGCCAGCGTGGATGCCCAGGGAATGCAAGCTTCCTCGTTGCCCAGGAGAACGATACCCGCCCCAACAGGTAAGCCATCCAGGTCGACAACAGCGACCACCATCCTGGGGCCATAAGCCGCCCTCAATGCCTGGAAAAAAGACAAACTGTGAACCGGTGAGCCCAAACGCCTCATATTGTCGCAAAAGACATTATAGAATCGCCTGAGAAGTTCTTCTTCCATTCCAACACTGCAAACAAGTCCGTTCTTTTCAGCCTTGCGAATCTGGCTTCGAAGTTTCGGTTTGAAACTTGCGAACAAAGCCTGACTGCTTCCCGGCAGAGAAAGAATCATTCGAACCTTCTCGCCAGTGGTCCAGGTATCGGGTTCTCCAGCCGGGCTTCTGACGCGAATCTCAACGGAGTTAATGCCTTCTCTGGCTTTCAACTCTTTTGCTGCTGCGAGCAGTTGTTCTCGAATCGTGTCATCGTCTGCGACAGGGCCGCCGTAATCGCAAAAGGGGAGTGAAATCAATTGAGGACGAACGAAGGGTGGCTTGATCCTCACAAGAGGCAATACCCCACAAACTTCGTTGTTTCGATAAGCGATGATCACCCTGACCTGATGTCGATAGGCCTTTTCGATTGCCTCCAACCAAGACATGGAATGATATGGACCCGCTTCCTCAGTTTTTCTCAGATAGCGGTCAAGCACTTCCCTCGGACACTGGCCCAGCGTGAAGACGCGAACTTCGACCGACATTACTATTGAACTCCACGAGACAAAAGGTTGCGAGCCGACCGTAGCGCGTTCTCGACATAGAGGATAACCCGTGGACGTTGCAACACCATTTTTACGATACTTCCATGTTCTCGTCCGAGACTCTTTTTGTAGCGATCTTCGCCACCCATAAAGTCATAGAAATCCAGGCCTTTATCGAGATACTCCTGGATCATCATGGAGTGCCCCACCAGCCCCGGCTTGAGGCGGTTATCATCGGTTTCGATGGTTACTCCCAGGTAGAAGTAAACTCGCTTCCCCTGGATGAAGTTATAGAAACCCGCTAGTAGCTCGTCTCCGGCCTTCACAACGGCGATATCCACCTCGCCTTTTTCCCACCCGGCTCGAATCAAACCATGATGAAAACGAACAAACTCACGGTTGGCATACCCACTTTGTCCCGGCAGTCTCCCCCATCTGTTAATATGCTGCTCACCGAATCCATCGAACCAATCTATTGCTTCTGAGACACTCACTGGCCGGTGAACCGCCAGATCTCCGAACTCTGAATACAAACGAATGGACCTCTTTATCTGATAGCGAGCATTGGAAGACAGCGCCTGCAAGAAGCTGGATGCTGAACTTCGGACTCCATCCAGGTCGACACCCACACAGGGCGTTTGCCACCGAATCAAAGCATGCATACCACTATCCCTTGATAATTCGGAGGCTCGACCAACATCCATTCCACTCACAATGAGCTCGTCCCATTGGACTTCATTCCTTTTGAGGGCATCCAGAAAGGCTTTGCTCACCGCCTGTTCCTCGCCCCGTTTTATCAAAAAATCGTTGTACTCTATCCAGATTTGATCTTCATATGGCTGCCCGGTTTGATGAAGCCTCATGCAATTAGAAACCACAAATCCATGCCGACGCTCTTCCGTCATCGACAGCAATCCAAGGCCAATCAAGTGATCAGATCTCACTGCTTCGAGGATGAGAAGTTCTGGTTTGTAAGTTGTTAGCCAGTTCCCTATCCAGCGCCATGATAGAAAAAAGCAGGCGTCTGAATGCGCATACAGCCTCTGCCACCTTTCTTCCAGCGCCTCGATATTCGACTGGGAGAAAGTGACTGTCTTTATTTCAACGAAAATCTTCTCGGCTAGCATTCAGCCTGCTCCACCAGCAATCGCAATTGCGTCGGCGAGAGCGCTTTGCCACCCATTTCGTTGAAGAAAAAATCAAAGAAGCGCCGGAAGCGCTGCAGAAACTCCCGCAATTGGGCCTCGTTTCGAACATAGGTAGTATTGCCCGGGACCACACTGGGACTGTGAAAGCTCCAGGTGAAAACTCTGGTACCGCGTTCGAACAAGGATTTGGTAAGCCTTAAATGTTCGTCAGACGAGTAGCCCTCGGGCGAAAGCATTAAACGATCAACCGCCCCCAAACGAGCCAGGACCCCGGGCAACCGGAACTGTCGCAACGACCACGCGACATGATGCAGAGGTCTGCCAAACATGCCAGCCCACCCCACAAATGCACCGGTACAGGGAATTTCCAGTAGCGACCGCTCTGCGTCACCGAACCAGAAAGGATTTGGGCCAAAGCGCGAATAGTCGGGGCCACCATCCTCACTGCCGTCCATAGGGGGACAGACCGAAAGGTCTATAGTGAACCCCAGTTCAGCAAGGATCTCTTGGGTATTCACCCCAAAGCCGTAACGGCCAGCCTTATAGATAGTAGGCTGAAATCCGAAGGATTCGGCGATCCGATCCCTGAGATTCCTAAGCTTTTCTTTCTCCAGCTCTCTGGGCAGATTTCCCGGAAACATATTGGATCGGGTCAGCGTTTCCTTGAAGGGCGGATTCACCCAAGGATGCAACTGAGCCCCAATATCACACTCACCGCGGTCGTAGTATTGTTTGAGAAGGCCGAACCCTTCCTTTTGGCTTGCAACTGGATAATCTATTACATAGCAGGGAGTTATTCCGTATTCTCTGAAGATCGCCTGGGCTCTGCCGATGTACTCCATGGCGGAAACAGAATTCTCTCGAGAATCCGGCGCTGCACTCCAATCGAACTCTTCTTCGGCGTCGACGACCACTACCAGATAAGGTGGAGAATCCGCAGGCAATCTGATTTCCTTGCAGTCTTTGAACATTGAATCCTTTCCTGACAGCAGATATCTGACTAACGGCCCTGGCCAATGAGAGAAAACCCATGAGTTAAAACCAGCCGGAGTTCAAACTCCTCTTCATCAGGTCGCTGGCGCTTACTTCTCAAATAGGCTTGGTTGAATTCCACTGCAAATGTCGTGAATTCGGCGAGCTGGCGAACCCAGCGCGAGTTGAATCGGTGCACCTGTTCCTGCACTTCCGAGGCATTTTCCTCAGTTTCTGCTTGCCACAAATAACGAAACTCCAAGCGTTGTAAATTCGATATTTGAATTCCGAGGTCCAAGCCGGCGCCGAGCTCGTGGGTCGTCTCGCCGCTTTCCTTGGACTCTCGGATTTCTCCAGATACCTGAACCGAAAAATCACAAACATCGCACAGAGTTCGACGGGTGTGGCGTAAATCGAATCGATCCGACAACACCACTTCATTCAGCCGAACGTTCTCTGAAAAGTCATCTGGTGTTTCCGGATTCAACACGAGATCGATGGCACTATCCGACAGCGTGCGATTGTAGGAAAAAAATGTCGTCCAATCTGTCGTCACCCAATCTTTTGTCAGGAAAGCGGTTACGCCGTCACTTTTTGTGACAAGTCCCGAAGGAAACTCGGTCTCAGCTTCACTCACACCGCCGCCGATGGAAAAAGCGCCAAAGTCGTCAACGGAGCGATACCCCACCTGGTAGGCATCAATCGTCACTTCTGTGGCACCTTCGTCGGACCAACTCCGGCTGCCATTCACAAGGCCGAAGGACCTCTGGGATAGCCTTCTCTCAAGATTGACCCTGGCCGTGTAGGAATCCGTATCACCTTCGTCTGAATCGCCATAAGCCCGAGCTCCATCTGCCGAGACTCTGACAGTAGTTAAAGCGCCAGGGTTCAATCTCAGACCCGCCCCGGCGTTGACAATGTTTTGGGTATCATAATTCGTCGGGTCGATCAGAAAGCCGGTGTTGTTCCGCACTGTCCGCACGGTGTGGCCCGCATTGAATTCGAATGGGTTGGAGGGGTCGGCGTGGGCAAACCGTGACAACCCGGTTATTGAACTATTGTCTCCGCCACTACCGATATCTGAATTCCGTGATGTCTCCACTCTTGCCGAATAGTCCAGCAATGCACTGTTACCTCCACTGACCCACTCGCCCGCAAGCCCGCCTTCCAATCCGAGCCGACCTTCCGTCTCACTGTCCGTACCCGCAGCCGTATCTACGCGATTCTGAGTCAACGCGGTAAAAACAGACGCATCTCCTTCAAAACGGGCCAGGTCTTCCTCAAAGGCCTGAGCAAAGGCCTGACCAAAAGGCATTATCAGAGCAAGAAACCCCAAAACTCCGGTGAAGCGATCCATGATTCCACCACTGAACGTTGACAGTTTCATTCCTGAAAGACCAAGCCGGAAAATTTGGTGGCATCAAAGGATTCCACCGACTCCAGAATTTCATCTTCTGTTAAACGACCGAAAGGTACTCCCAATATCACCTGATCGGAGAACCTCTCAAGAATCCTGGCCTCAGTACTTTCCTGAAATGGTGGTGAGTTGATAATGATGCAACGATCCGGATAGCGCCCTTCTAGTTCTTCGATGAGGTCTCGCATCCTTATTGAGGAAAAGAGCTCCACAGCTGAAGCTGGGTGGTTCCCTGCCGGAATAACACTGAGCCTGTCGACGCCGCTTGGATAGATAATCTTTTTGATCGGCAACTTGGGGTCGAGAATATAATCCGTCACCCCTTCATCCATTGGCACGGAAACCAACTCCGATAACCCACTGTTGTGAGGATCACAATCAACCAACAGCGCGGAAGTGCCGGAATCCGAAGCAAACGCAGCCGCCAGGTTAAACGCCGTTCTTACAGGACACTCTGACTTGCCAATGCAGGAATAAAGAACTGTAAAACTGGGCCTGTTGTTGGCGTTGTTGCGCAATTGAATGCGAATCTCGCGGTAAGCATCCAGAACCGCTTTATCTGCCATGCCAGGAAATACGATCTTGCGAGCCCGCAACTCTGCCTTCGTCCAGGGCCGGGGATTTGATATCAGTCCCAATGAAACAGACGAGTCGTAGACAGAGGGTGGATATCCATCGGTTTCCGTTTCGACACGCGTCCAGTTCGGCGGTTGAAGGCGCTCTCCCGCAAATGGCCGCTCCTTCCTGAACTGATCATCCGGATTAGCCTCGCCGTCACCGTACTTGCCTTCTTTGCGCTGTTGCTGGCTTTTGAGAAGTGCGTTGTAGAGTTTATTATCGTCCATTCCCTACTCCCGCCCCAAATATCTCTGCCAATTTAGACATTATCCGTTCCGGGCTAATGCCCATCACGCTGAAAACCAGGACGGCGAGATATGCTGCAATAAAAACACCCAGGACACTCAGAAGTAGTAGGACGTCTTTTCGCAAAAGCCTATCTTTCCAGGTACTCCGATAGTGGGGAATAGTGCCAATAACCGGAATCGACTCTGGAAGCGCCAGATGGAGCTCCCGAGGCGAACGAATTCGTTGGTCAAACATAACGAGTGCTGTTATCAGGCCAAGCACCAAAGCACTACCCAGGAATGGTCCGGCCAGCCCAATCTGATAGAGCTGAAGCCCGTCCCACTGGGTTGGAAATGTTGCAGGTTCCTGAATCTTATAGCTCACGCCTTCACCCTGAACATCCAGAGTCATGGAAAGCCTGGCGCGCTCGCGCCGCTGCAGCATGTCCTCATATACATCACGCGTTACGTCGTAATCGCGAGTCAGTTCAGACAACTGGGCCTGATTCTCCGCGACACGCTCAGCCCGGGCGAAGGCTTCCTCCAGCAAACGCTCCAAAGAGGCTAGACGATTTCTTTGAACCTCAAGGTCGGTGCGGCCTTCAGACAATCGCATCTTAAGGTTCTCATAGACGGGATTCTCGAGCACTTCGGTTACACTGCCTTCGCGTGAATCATCGCTCTGGGTTGAAACCTGTTGTTCAAGGTCTTCAATCTGCCCTTTGACACTCACCACATCCGGATGGCGCTCATGGTAGCGCAGAAGCAACTCATCCAACTCCTGTCTTAATGCCACCAGCCGTCTTTCGGCAGCGGATCGTCCCGGATCAACTGTAATCCGGCGAACTGGCTCCTCTTGAGATAGCTGCTGCTGGGTAAGTCGAACTTCTGATTCGGTCTGCTGAATCTGAAGTTTGAGATTTTCTATTTCAGCGCGGAGGTTTTCAATGCGGCCACGAACGTTACCTTCAGTACCATCCTGATTATTCGATTTAAAGACTTTTAGTTTCTGTTCAGCCTCTTCGAGTTGGCGCTGGTAGGATTTGACCTGCGAATCAATAAATTCGAAGGCCGCCTGACTCTCGCCCTGCTTTTTGTTAATCGTGCGCTCAATAAACCTGTCGAGTACGGAACTCAGAACGGTAAAAGACTGATTTGGGTCCTTGCTCGAATAGGAAAGCTCAAGAAAGTTTCGATTGGACACCCTAAGAGAGACCTGCTTGCGCAGACTCGATATAGCAACATTCTTTTCCTGGTCGGTCTCTACCCCAGTAATAAGCTTGCTATCGAGCGCTATTTGTTCGAGGAATGAGCGACTCTCAACTAATTCGCGCGCTTCATTAATACGATCAATCTGAGTGACTTCGGCCTGCCCGCGAAGAAGTGGCTCGAGGATGTTCGATTGATCGGCGTAAAGCAATGCCTCTGACGTGTAGGTCTTTGGAGTTACATATCCCCAACCCAATACACCGGCAGTTGCCAGCATAAAAACGATAGCTGCCGACACTCGATATCGATACAACTCTCGCTTTATTGCTCGAAGGGTGTCGAGGATAAACTGCAGATCCATTTATAGCTCACCTCTGAAGATCTGTTTTCTGGGAACACTGATCACGTCTCCTGGCTGGAGGACGTGATTGAAGTCCATATTCCCTTCGGAGATCAGTTCACCGAGATCAAGGCCAAAGGTCTTATACTCGCCATCTACTTGTCGGTTCAGCGTCGCCCGACCGTCAGCGGCGAAGTCTGTCAATCCGCCTGCCAAAAGAACCAAATCCAGAACCGTCATGCCCGGCTGAAACGCAACAGACTGGGGCGCTTCCACCTGGCCGGTAATCCTGACCCGGTTGCGATACTCCTTGCTGGCGGGATTAACCACCATTACGGTCACTTCAGGGCTGCGCACCAGCTCGCTCAAAGCCACTCTGATCTCTGAGGCCAGCTCCTCGGGACGTTTGCCCTCTGCAATGACATCGCCAGTCAATGGCATCGAAATATTCCCATCAGGGCGGACGACGATGGTTTGTGAGAGCTCGGGGTTACGCCAAACATGAACCGAAACTGTATCTCCTACACCTATTTCATAGGGCTCAGATTGGGCTTCGGTGGCGGTAGGCATTGACTTCGTGGACGGAAGCCCTGAGCAGGCCGCTAAAAACGAAACCAAAGCGACAACGAGGACTCCCTTAAACAACTGCGCGTTTCCCATGAGCTTTCTCCAGATCCAGTTTATTCTTGACAGCGTCTAGCGAACACCCTTGCCAAGCAACACGACCTCAACGGTCTGTATCATGATCAAGATGTCCATCATCAGGCTATGATTCTTAGAATAGTATAAGTCGTACTCAAGTTTGCCTTTTGCGTCCTCAATAGATGCACCGTAGGGGTATTTAAGTTGCGCCCAGCCCATTAATCCAGGCTTGACGTAATGCCTCGTGTCGTAAAACGGGATTTTCTCTTTTAATTCAGAAACAAATTCCGGGCGCTCAGGGCGGGGACCAACTATGCTCATTTCCCCTTTGAGAACATTGTAGATTTGAGGAAGTTCATCAAGACGAGTATTTCGAATAAAAGCGCCAACTTTGGTCACTCGGCTATCGTTAGCAGATGCCCACTGAGCTTTGCCGTCTTTTTCAGCATCTTGCCGCATACTACGGAATTTGTAGATCCTGAACTCGCGGCCAAGCATGCCGACACGTTTCTGGCTATAGAGAATCGGCCTTCCTGTTTCCAGAAAGACCGCCAGTGCAGTTAAGACAATGAACGGCAACATAACTACCAGCAAGGTAAGGCTAATAGCGAGATCCAGGAAACGCTTGGCAAAGGCTCTACTCTTCGACGCCTTAAAGCCTTCAGAAAAGACGATCCAGGATGGGTGCACCATAGCGAGCTTCGCTTTCTTAAGTTCCCGCTCATAAAAGTCCAGAGCGCTTGTTACTTCAACTCCGCGCAGCTTGCATTCCATCAGGTCTGGCACAGGCAGCCAACCACCCTCAGCTTTGCGGCGTTCTTGCTGAGCGACAACTATTTCCGAGATTCGATTCTTACGGCAAAATTCATAGAAGTCGTAAGGCGTGGAAAGAAGTTTCTCTTTTGCCACGGTCGGCTCAGGGCTATCGGAAATACACCCTATAATGCGAACGCCCAGCGCACGCATATTTTGTTCGTACTCCGCCAGCAAACCCGCAGCGAAATCACCCGCACCCAAAATCACCACCCGGCGCACCAGTTGCTCGGAGTCCACAATCCTGAGGAAGATCAATCTCATGAGAACAACGACGAGTGAAGCCAGCATTACGGCCCAAAAAAGGTCGGAGCTTCCAGGGTCCGCAGAAGGAACCATTACATAGAGAATGGTCAGCCCGATGCCTCCAACAAAACAGTAGGCAACCAAGGTTCTAAAAAAGAGAGAAGAGATACTTTCCTGCACCATAACCAGGTATCCACCCATGGCCAGCGTCCCGCAACTTAGGACAAGTGCAAACAGAAAGGCAGACAAAATGTCGGTATGGACTGGAGCATGGTCGACCCCGACAAGGGCGAGAATCAGGGTCAACAAAGAGAAAACGGCAAAAAGGACCATGAACTCCAATATGCCGAGCACCAAGTGAGGTATATGTATGTAATGCTTGCGAAAACGTATATACGACACGCTGAACTTCCTTGTCGTCTGTTCGACAATCAGCGACAGACTAACATCAAATTACCCTGGTAGCCTTCTACCCTTTGCTACCAGCCACGACTTCTCAGTAGGCATTCTGCGCTGAACCCAACGCAATCTCAACAGATTGTATCTTTGTGTAACACACTTTTACATTGTTTTATGTTGCACAGGACTTTCGAGTGACGACTGATTGTAATCGGCAACTATCTAGGAGAAAATCGGATGATTGGTGTTAGTTGGGAAGGAGTACCCATGCCGAGCCCGGACGCAAGATCACCGCTTCACGCAATGAGTATTGATGTGGAAGATTACTTTCACGTTGCTGCCCTCTCTCACGTAATAAAACCCAGCCAGTGGGATGCCCTCCCCAGTCGAGTTGTCCAAAATACCGAAAGGCTGTTAGACCTATTCAAACAGTATGACGTCAAGTCGACATTTTTTGTTCTTGGCTGGGTTGCAGACCGCTTTCCGGACCTGATCCGAAAACTTTCTGACGACGGTCATGAGATTGCTTCACACGGATATAGCCACCAGCTGATCTATAATCAATCCCGGGAGATTTTCCGGGAGGAAACCATCCGGTCCAAAAAACTCCTCGAAGACATTACCGGCAACCCCATTCACGGATACCGAGCGGCTAGTTACTCGATCACGAGGGAGTCACTCTGGGCGCTCGACATTCTCTGCGAGGCCGGCTTCACTTGGGACTCAAGCATTTTTCCGATCCGCCATGACCGTTATGGAATTCCAGATTCGCCAAAAGCGCCCTATTCGATTCAAACTGAGGGTGGCAACGTTATAAGGGAGTTCCCACTAACCACGGCCAAGGTATTTGGCCTCTCAGTTCCCGCTGCAGGAGGAGGTTACTTCAGGCAATTCCCCTATCCTTTGTTCCGGTATCTGTTCCGTAACGCTTCCGGCTTTGGAACGCGCCCGCAGATGTTTTACCTGCATCCTTGGGAGATAGATCCCGACCAACCGCGATACAACAATGCCAGTTGGCTCTCAAGGTTCAGGCACTACACCAATCTTGACCAATGTTATGGTCGCTTGGAAAAGCTCCTACAGGACTTCAGATTTGGCACGGTCAGTGAAAGTTACAATGCTTACGATCCTGACGAGACTCTAACTCGAAATTCCCAAATGGTGCGCCTGGCCTAGCTGGGCAAAGGACGTTTTTAACAATGTATCTTGAATTTTTTGGACTGCACAGGCACCCCTTTCGGATTACACCGGAAGATGATTTCATTTACATGAGTCAGCAGCACTCCCGTGCATATGTCTATATGTCTTCGGCCATCTGGAGCTCGGAAGGTTTTGTCGTAATTAGTGGCGAGATAGGCTCCGGAAAAACTACCTTACTCAAGAAAACTATCAGAAACCTTGAGGGTGACCTGAAGCTACTCAATATTTCCTACACCAATCTTGAGTCGAAAGATCTGTTTGGATTAATCCTTCGCAAGGCGGGTTTGAAAGTCGAGGATGACAGCAAGGTCGCCATGCTCTTTCAGATCACGGAGTACCTGGAACGAATGGCGGCGGCAGGAACGCCCGTAGTTTTGACGATTGATGAAGCTCAGAACCTGACCCGAGAAAACCTTGAAGACATTCGAATGTTGACCGGCATGGAAAGTATGGGCGGACCTTCAATGCGTGTAATCCTTCTTGGGCAGCCAGAGCTAAAGACTGCAGTGTCTGCGATACCGCAGCTCTCTCAGCGTGTAAAACTGTTCTTTCACCTAGAGGGGCTGACAGCTGCAGAAACGGCAGAATACATTGACTACCGACTTCTTGTTTCGGGGCACGGCGGTAATAAGCTATTTGATAACGACACAGTTCGTGAGATTCACAAGCTCAGCCATGGCATTCCCAGACTGATTAATAAGCTCTGTGACGGAATGATGATGTGCGCTTACTCGGAAGATCGGCCGTTCATAGATCCTTTCGACCTGAAAGGTATTCGGAAGGACCTACTTGGTGAGGACGATACCGACGAGTCAGCTGACCAAAAGCCAAGTCGTCAGCGACCTAAGAAAGACATGGTGGAGGCTAATAAGCAGCGTCGGCCGCGTCAAAACGAGGCAGAAGCTGATTCGTCTCAGGTACTTTTGAGAATCGCTGAAGCCCTGGAGAGTATAGACAGAAGGCTTTCGCAGATGACCTCAGACCCAAAGGACAATGAGGACCGCTATAGTCCCTCAAGCAATGTGAAGCCGCTGGCTCCGGGGCGAAAATAGAAGCTTGTCGTAATCCGCCCCGGAGACCGTTAAATCACCAGTAAATTCATGAACTCATAAACAGGTGTGTTTTCCAGTTTTTCCTGATCCTGGCACATCTTGAAGACAGTATCGCAGCGTATTGACGGAAGTCGCGTCCCGAGGTTGGAGCGGAACTTCTCTTCCAGAAGCGGCATACCCTCCTTCCGACGACGACGATGACCTATCGGATACTCGACCGCAACCTTGTCCGTGTTCGAACCATCATTGAAAAACACCTGAATCGCATTAGCGATGGAGCGTTTTTCCGGTTCCAGATATTCCCGGGTATACCTCTCGTCCTCCACAACTTCCATTTTATCCCGAAGTTCATCAATTATCGGGTTAGCCCGATGGAAGCTGTCTTCATAATGCTCCGCGGTGAGGCTACCAAAGACAAGTGGCACGGCAGCCATATATTGCAGGCAATGATCACGATCTGCGGCGTTTGCCAGCTTCCCGACCTTGGAAATGATCCGGATCGCAGATTCATGAGTGGTGATCACGATCTTATTTATCTCGTTCAGTCGGTCTTTAACTTCCGGATGCAAGATAACAGCCGCTTCTGCGGCGGTTTGAGCATGAAATTCTGCGGGGAAAGATATCTTGAACAGGATATTTTCCATCACGTAGGATCCGAAATCCTGTGGGAGCGAGAACTGGCGCTTATCCTCGGGTTTGAGCTTCTGATCTTTATTGGTTTTACTGAACAGAACGTCGTAAAAACCCCATTGGGGCGCTGTCAGCACTCCCGGAACCCCCATTTCACCTCGCATTGCAATATCCGCCAGCCGGACCGCCCGTGACGTGGCGTCACCCGCTGCCCAGGACTTCCGAGAACCGGCGTTGGGAGCATGGCGGTAAGTCCTCAGGGATTGCCCATCTACCCAGGCATGGGAAAGCGCCGAAAGCAGCTGCTCACGATCCGCGCCCATTAATCGGGAGGCCACCGCCGTTGAGGCCACTTTGACGAGCACCACATGGTCCAGCCCGACGCGATTAAAGGAATTTTCGAGGGCCAGGACGCCCTGGATTTCATGCGCCATGATCATGGCTTCCAGAACGGATCGTATGGTCAGCGGTTCTTTGCCTCCGGCAACCTGCTTCTGCGAAAGATGGTCGGCCACAGCCAATATGGCGCCCAGGTTGTCCGATGGATGTCCCCACTCAGCCGCCAGCCATGTGTCGTTGTAGTCCAGCCAGCGAACGATGCAACCAATGTCCCACGCAGCCTTCACCGGGTCCAGCCGGTATGGCGTTCCGGGCACACGGGCACCGTGAGGAACCGCGGTACCTTCGACGATTGGGCCGAGGTGCTTTGTGCATTCGGGAAAGCGCAGAGCCAAAAGACCGCACCCTAGAGTGTCCATCAGGCAATAGCGAGCGGTGTTCCAGGCTTCTTTGCTGGTTATTTCATAGGTAAGGACATAGTCCGCGATTTTCTGCAAGACTTCGTCGTAGTCGGGACGTTCGTTAAGATCAAATGTTGCAGACATAGGGGAGCCTCCTTGCCCCCACTATAGATTCCGTCAGAAGCTATCGCCAGGCACCCTAACCCAACCTTCCATCAATACTCGCGCACTTCGGCTCATAATGGCTTTGGTTGCGGTCCACTGACCATCGACTTCCTTCGCTTCCGCGCCCACACGCAAAGTGCCGGAGGGGTGACCAAAGGTCACATGAGTTCGGTCGCCACCGCCAGCGGCCAGGTTCACCAGGGTTCCCGGAACGGCGGAAGCGGTAGCTATAGCGACTGCAGCCGTGCCCATCATAGCGTGGTGAAGCTTGCCCATGGACAGAGCACGAACCAGGACATCCACGTCCCCTGCCCCGATGCTTTTGCCGCTTGAGGATACGTATTCAGACGGTTTTGCCACGAAAGCCACTTTCGGAGTGTGCTGTCGGTTAGCGGCTTCTTCGATGTTTTGGATCAGCCCCATTTTTACTGCGCCATGGGCCCGGATGGTTTCGAACCTGGCCAGGGCTTTGGGATCGGAGTTGATATCATCCTGCAGCTCGGTGCCCTTGTACCCGATGTCTTCGGCGTTGACGAAGATGGTCGGGATGCCGGCATTGATCATGGTGGCTTTCAGGGTGCCCTCGCCCGGCACTTCCAGGTCGTCCACCAGGTTGCCGGTGGGGAACATGGAACCTTCGCCATCGGCTGGGTCCATGAATTCCACCTGCACCTCGGCGGCCGGGAACGTTACGCCGTCTAGCTCGAAATCGCCGGTTTCCTGTACTTCACCGTTGGTGATGGGCACGTGGGCAACGATCGTTTTCTTGATGTTAGCCTGCCAGATGCGCACGGTGCAGGTGCCGTTCTCCGGAATCCGGTCTTTGCTGACGAAACCGCCGTTGATGGCGAAGGCGCCCACGGCTGCTGTCAGGTTGCCGCAGTTGCCGCTCCAGTCGACGAACGGCTTGTCGATGGAGACCTGCCCGAACAGGTAGTCCACATCGTGATCCGGTTGGGTGGGCTCCGCAAGGACCACAGTTTTGCTGGTGCTGGAGGTGGCGCCACCCATGCCGTCCGTCTGCTTCTGGTAGGGATCTGGGCTGCCGATTACGCGCAGCAGGAGTTTGTCCCGGGCTTGGCCCGGGCTCTGGCAGGCTTCCGGCAGATCCTTCAGCCGGAAAAAGACGCCTTTTGATGTGCCGCCACGCATGTAGGTGGCGGGGATTCTGATTTGTGGCTTGTGTGTCATGCCGCACCTTCCGATTGCAGGAAATCCTCGGCAAACCGCTGCAACACCCCACCAGCGCTGTAGATAGACACTTCTTCAGCGGTGTCCAGGCGGCAGACGACCGGAATGCGCTCGGTGCTGCCGTTCTTCCGATGGATGACCAGCGTGAGCTCGGCACGGGGCGCCGGTGTGCCCTCCACGTCGTAGGTTTCGGTGCCGTCGATGCCAAGGGTCTTGCGGGTTGTGCCTTCCTCGAACTGCAGGGGCATCACGCCCATACCAATCAGGTTGGTGCGGTGAATCCGCTCAAAGCCTTCTGCCACAATCGCCTCTACACCGGCC
The DNA here is from genome assembly GCA_002690925.1 of Rhodopirellula sp. Taxonomy (GTDB): domain Bacteria; phylum Planctomycetota; class Planctomycetia; order Pirellulales; family Pirellulaceae; genus Rubripirellula. Next base: position 227 of record NZGD01000161.1, on the reverse strand, counting down.
AGAGCTACACCCTTGGCGGCCCAGTCACGAGAGGAGCCCTGCCCGTAGTCAGCGCCGGCGATGATGATCAGCGGCTGCTTGCGATCCATGTAGGTTTCGATGGCTTCCCACATGCGGACCACTTTGCCCTCCGGCTCGATGCGGGCCAGGGAGCCCTGCTTCACGTTGCCGTTTTCATCCCGGACCATTTCGTTGAACAGTTTGGGGTTGGCAAACGTAGCGCGCTG
>NZGD01000160.1 GCA_002690925.1 Rhodopirellula sp. | reverse complement strand
TATTGGGGAGCCTGATCCCGGTAACCCTTCTTCAGTTAGTCAGGACGAGGTTGACGAATGGGTGCTGGAAAGCAATGTTTCTGTCTTGGGCTTTCGTAGCGATATTGCTTACCTTTTTAGTAACTCGAATATTGTTGTACTACCTTCCTACTATGGCGAAGGTTTACCAAAAACGTTGGTAGAGGCCGCCGCTTGTGGTCGAGCAGTTGTAACTTCTGACATGCCAGGATGCCGAGATGCGATCCTCCCGGACTTGTCTGGTTTGTTGGTTCCGGCTCGTGATGCTGAGTCATTGGCCGATGCGATTGAGTATTTGTTGCAAAGGCCAGACGTAAGAGGCGAAATGGGGCGCACTGGAAGGGTGCTTGCTGAGGAAAAGTATTCAATAGTTAGTGTTATTGATTCCCATCTGGAGATTTATAAAGGTCTTGGGTTAATAAACCTATGAATTCAATGAGAAGAAATGTATTGGTTACAGGCGCTAGCGGGTTTATTGGATCTGCTGTCGTGAATGAGCTCTCAAGAATTGAGACGTTTAATGTGCGGGCCTGCGTTAGGCCTTCGTCGAAGTTTGAAGCCCCTCCGTCTGTGAACAGGGTTGAAGTATCTGACGTAGGTGGGAAAACATGCTGGTATGACACGCTTGATTCGATCGATATCGTCATTCACTGTGCAGCAAAGGCGTGCGGCCTTGGATCTGAATCTGGTGAAGAAAGAGCGGACCTCTTCAACGTAAATGTAGAAGGCACTCTTGCTCTTGCAAGACAGGCGGCTGCGTTGGGCGTCAAGCGGTTTTTATTTTTGAGTTCGGTGAAAGTCAATGGCGAACAGACCGATAACTGTGGGCCCTTTTCTGAAACTGATCCTCCTCTGCCGGACGATTTGTATGGTTTTTCCAAGCTGCAAGCGGAAGAAGCGCTTCGCTCCTTTGGTTTAGAGACGGAGATGGAAATCGTTATAGTGCGGCCTCCTCTGGTCTACGGCCCTGGAGTAAAAGGTAACTTCAATAGCTTGATCAAATTAGCGGATTCTAGCGTGCCGCTCCCGTTTGGATTAGTAGATAATCGTCGCAGTTTCATATTTGTTGGGAATCTGGTTGATTTTATCATTCATGCTATAGAAAGCCCTAAAGCCGGGAATCAGACGTTTTTAGTTTGTGACGGTGCTGATCTGTCGACCGGTGAATTGATCAGCATCCTTCGGATGGTTCAAGGTAGACCAAAAAGGTTAGTTCCAATTCCTGTTTGGGTGCTTAGAGCATTAGGTTTCCTCTTCGGCAAACATGCGGTCGTCAGCCGAGTATTGGGGTCTCTCCAAATCAATTCAGGTAAAGCCCAGAATCTGTTGGGATGGAGAGCCCCTTATAGCGTGGAAAAAGCTTTGGTTCTCACCTTAAAGGCTGAATAAAAGAACTTCCATTTTCTCCTATCTAGTTTTTAATCCGGGTATTAGTCAATGTCATTGTTGAGAATGTTTGATGTTTTATTTGCTTTGGTTGGGCTGGTAGTGGGCCTCCCACTCTTAGCTTTGTTGACGGTAGTGGGCTGGTTTGACACCGGGGCACCTATTTTCCGGCAAGAGCGTGTTGGGCAGGATAGAAAACCATTCACCTTGGTGAAGTTCCGCACCATGAAAGTGAACACGGTCTCAGTTGCGAGTCACCTCGCCAGTGCAGACGCGATTACTGGGTTTGGGCGCTTTCTGCGTCGTACCAAACTGGATGAATTGCCTCAGCTTTGGAATGTGCTGAGAGGGGACATGAGCTTGGTGGGCCCTAGGCCGTGCTTGTTTAGTCAGGAAGAATTGATCTTTGAGAGGGATGTGCGAGGAGTGTTGGTAGCTCGCCCGGGAATTACAGGGCTTGCACAGATTAACGATATTGATATGTCTACCCCCGTCCTCTTGGCGGAGACCGACCAGAAGATGCTTCAGAATCTAACAGTGCTGGCTTATTTCAAGTACATTTTTTTTACCGTTACCGGCAAAGGCGCTGGTGACCGGATTCCCGGTAAATACTGAGTTGACGTCTATGTCATCAGTGAATAATCCTCATACACGGAGTATTAAATGAAGATTGCCATCGCTGGCACAGGTTACGTTGGCCTTTCGAATGCAATGTTACTCGCGCAACATAATGAAGTTGTTGCTCTGGATATTGATCGGGAAAAAGTTGACTTACTTAATAAAGGTGAAAGTCCGATAGTTGACCATGAAATCGATGACTTTTTCGCGAACAGGGAGCTAAATTTTACGGCAACCATGAACCGAGAATTGGCATACGTCGGTGCCGATTATGTGATTATTGCCACGCCAACGGACTACGACCCGGAAACGAATTATTTCAACACGAAAACCGTGGAGTCGGTCATTGGGGACGTTCTTGACATAAATCCGCATGCGGTCATGGTCCTCAAGTCTACGGTCCCAGTGGGGTACACCAAAGACATTTGTGAGCGTTTTGAAACAGCGAACATTATCTTCTCACCAGAGTTTTTGCGGGAAGGAAAAGCGCTCTACGACAATCTGTATCCATCCCGGATTATTGTGGGTGAGAAGTCCGAGCGAGCCGAGGTTTTTGCTGGACTGCTCAGCCAGGGAGCGGTTAAACAGGGTGTGTCGGTATTGTTTACGGATAGCACGGAAGCTGAGGCAATCAAGCTTTTTTCAAATACCTATCTTGCCATGCGAGTGGCGTATTTCAATGAGCTGGACACCTATGCGGCAACCCACGGGCTGGACACTCGCCAGATTATTGATGGCGTGGGGTTGGACCCGCGCATAGGCAATCACTACAACAACCCATCCTTCGGCTATGGTGGTTACTGTCTCCCAAAAGATACCAAACAGCTGTTGTCCAATTATGAGGATGTGCCCAATAATCTGATCAAGGCGATTGTGGATGCCAACCGCACTCGAAAGGATTACATCGCCGACGATATTATTCGGAAAAATCCCAAAGTTGTTGGGGTTTATCGACTGGTGATGAAATCCGGGTCTGATAACTTCCGCGCCTCCGCTATTCAGGGCATCATGAAACGGATCAAGGCGAAAGGCATCGAGGTAGTGATCTACGAGCCTGAACTGGATGAGGGGGAGTTTTTCCACTCACGAGTGGTCCGTGATCTCGCTGAGTTCAAGTCCATCTCTGACGTGGTGCTTGCAAACCGGCGCAGTGAGAATCTGCTGGACATTGAAGAGAAGGTGTACACCCGTGATTTGTTCGGCAGCGACTGATCTGTTGTGATGGAGCACGATTTTCTTGGCTAGAGAAACAGTTTGAAGAAGGGACGCTATGTTTGAACGATTTCTGAATCTATCCCGCTTCCAGAAGCGGCTGGTTTCCGTGTTTGCCGATCTTCTGGCGCTCTTCTTTGCGCTCTGGGCCGCCTTCTCGCTTAGGCTGGATCAACAGTTCTGGGTGCCCGACCAGGGGCAGCTGGTAGTCTCAGGGCTTACCGTTGTCTTTACCATCGCTGTTTTCGTTCGGCTGGGATTATACCGGGCGGTGGTTCGTTACCTGAGCGATCGCGCGTTTATTACGGTGATCTCCGGTGTGGTGATTTCGTCGGTAACACTGATCCTGCTGGGCTATTGGCTGGAAGTACAGGTGCCGCGTTCTGTACCGATTATTTACGGAGCTCTGGCGTTCATTTTCGTGAGCGGTACGCGCATGTCTGTGAGGATGCTGGTGAATCGGCCAAAGCATCGGAATAAGCAGTTTGTCGCCATCGTTGGCGCCGGCGAGACTGGCTTACAGCTTGCGAATGCCCTGGAGCAGGGGACTGAGTATCACCCTTGTGCATTTATCACCCTGCGCAAAGGCAACCATCGGGCCCTGATTAATGGCATTCCGGTGTATGACATCAGCCACATTGCGCGGGCCGTTAAAGATCATCGGGTAAAGCGGCTGTTGTTAGCGCTGGATGCTAACTCAGGAATTGACCGGAAGCGCTTGTTAAAAAAGCTTGAGCCGTTGGCCATTCCGGTTCAGACCGTTCCGACCATGTCGGAGCTGGTGGCTGGGCAAGCTCGCATTAACGATATACGCGATCTCGAGATTGAGGATCTGTTGGGGCGGGATCCGGTTCAGCCAGACAATGCGCAGGTAGCCAGAAGCCTGTATGACCGCGCCGTGATGGTCACCGGCGCCGGAGGCTCGATTGGTTCGGAGCTCTGTCGCCAGATCATTCTGCATCGCCCCTCCAAGCTGGTTTTGTTCGAGCAGTCGGAATATTCGCTTTATGCGATTGAACGCGAACTTCAGGCGATAAACCGGATAGAGGGTCTTGGAGTAGAGATTCACCCCTTGCTGGGTAGCGTTACCCATCGCCGCCGTTGCGAAATAGCCATGCGCAGCTTTGGCATTGAGACGGTCTACCATGCCGCGGCCTACAAGCACGTGCCGTTGGTTGAGCACAACGTTATTGAGGGTGTTCAGAATAATGTGTTCGGCACCTTCCACGTTGCGGAAGCGGCTATTGCGGCTGGGGTAAAGCGTTTTGTGCTGATCTCTACCGATAAGGCAGTGCGCCCCACCAATGTGATGGGCGCTAGTAAGCGCCTCGCTGAGCTCGTGCTGCAGGGCTTGGCACAGAGGCAGTCAGACACCATCTTCTCTATGGTGCGTTTTGGTAACGTGCTTGGTTCTTCGGGCTCTGTCGTTCCGCTGTTCCGGGACCAGATTCGCGATGGCGGGCCGATAACGGTGACCCACCCGGATATTATTCGCTACTTCATGACCATTCCGGAGGCCAGCCAGTTGGTCCTTCAGGCCGGCAGTATGGGGCAGGGCGGTGAAGTGTTTGTTCTGGATATGGGCGAACCTGTGAAGATTGCAGACCTGGCTCGCAAGATGGTTCATCTGATGGGGTTGATGGAGAAAACGGACGACCGGCCGGATGGCGATATCGAAATTGTGTTCTCCGGACTTCGGCCGGGTGAAAAACTGTATGAGGAGTTGTTGATTGGCGATAATCCTCAAGGTACGGCTCACCCGCGTATTATGATGGCCCGTGAGGTTTCCATGGTTTGGGAGGAAGTGGAGCAGACGCTGAACGGGTTGAAGCGCGCCAGTCATGAATTTGATTGCCAGGGTATTGTCGACATTCTGAAGAATGCGCCGACGGGTTTTGCGCCAAATGGGGATGTTGCCGATCTTGTGTGGTGCAATGGATCAAAAGATGTCATACCCTTTCAGGTAGACAAGGTGAGACAGCTTCACCAGTAGGTTCGTTAAGTAATCGAACAAGGACTGGCAGTAGTCGCTGGCAGATGTTCGCTCGTGGAACGTAACGCTTGATTATGGATAAGATCAAAACCCTTTGCGTATTCGGTACCCGCCCTGAAGCCATTAAAATGGCCCCGCTTGTACTCAGACTAGCTTCCGACGCCCGCTTTGATGCGGGCGTTTGTGTAACTGGCCAACACCGGGAAATGCTGGATCAGGTTCTTAATCTGTTTGGCATTGAGCCGGACTTCGATCTGAGCATTATGAAACCCGGGCAGGATCTGACGGATGTGCTCTCGGGGATTCTGGTTGGCATGCGAGACGTGCTCACGAAGGTTAAGCCCGACATTGTGCTGGTTCACGGCGATACCGCCACCACGTTCGCCGCGTCGCTTGCAGCCTACTATCAGCAGATCCCGGTAGCGCATGTGGAAGCGGGATTGCGCACGGGCAACCTCTACTCGCCATGGCCTGAGGAGGCCAACCGGAAACTGACAGGCGTGCTCACGCGGCTGCATTTCGCGCCCACGCCAAAATCGGCTGAAAATCTTGCCCGTGAAGGGGTGCCGCCTACCCATATAGAGGTTACCGGCAACACGGTGATTGATGCGCTGCTGACTGTGGTCGCGCGCCTGGATGCTGACCATCAGTTGCGTTCCGGATTTGAAGCGCGCTTCGATTTCCTAGACAGCAGCAAGAAACTGATTCTGGTTACCGGCCACCGGCGAGAAAGCTTCGGCGGAGGGTTCGAGCGCATTTGCCAGGCGCTTGCCGAAGTAGCGAAACGGCACCCGGGTGCACAGGTACTTTATCCGGTCCATCTGAACCCAAATGTTCAGGAGCCGGTGCAACGGCTGTTGAGGGGCATCAGCAATATCCGCCTGATTGAGCCACTGGATTATTTGCCGTTTGTCTATTTGATGAACCGAGCTCATATTATCCTTACGGATTCTGGCGGTATTCAGGAAGAGGCTCCTTCTCTTGGCAAGCCGGTGCTGGTGATGCGTGAAACCACAGAACGACCGGAAGCGGTAGACGCTGGTACGGTTCGGCTGGTGGGTACTGATGTCGATTTGATAGTGAATGAGGTTGAGCGCCTGCTGACCGACGAAGCGGCGTACAAGGAAATGGCTTACGCCCACAACCCTTACGGGGACGGCAAAGCCTGTGATCGCATTGTAGAAGTCCTGTCACACAGGGAATGGTAGAGGGGTTAAGGATATGGCTGTTGGCACGATTTGCGTTGTAGGGCTCGGATATATAGGCCTGCCTACGGCGGCCGTGTTTGCTTCGCGAAAGTTCAAGGTTTTCGGGTTGGATGTAAACCAGGAAGTGGTGGACTCCATCAACCGGGGCGAGGTTCACATTGTAGAACCCGACCTGGATATGGTGGTGAATGCAGCAGTAATGCAGGGATATCTGCGGGCGACCTCTGAGGCGGAGCCGGCGGATGCGTTTTTGATTGCGGTGCCAACGCCGTTCAAGGGCGATCGCCACGACCCTGATCTGGTGTATGTGGAAGCGGCAAGCAGGACCATTGCGCCGGTTCTTAAGAAAGGGGATCTGGTGATTCTGGAGTCGACCTCCCCGGTTGGCACCACGGAACAGGTTGCTGGCTGGCTCGCAGAGGCCCGGCCGGACCTGACATTCCCTCAGCAGGTTGGTGAAAGCTCCGATATTCGCGTAGCTCACTGCCCGGAGCGGGTGTTGCCGGGGCAGATCCTGAGGGAGCTGGTGCAGAATGACCGGGTTATTGGGGGTATGACTACCCGGTGTGCGGCGGCAGCAGCTGACCTTTACAAAGTGTTTTTGAAAGGTGAGTGCGTACTTACCACGGCTCGCACCGCTGAGTTGTGTAAGCTCACGGAAAACAGCTTCCGCGATGTCAATATTGCCTTTGCCAATGAACTATCGGTTATCTGTGGCGCGTTGGACATCAATGTGTGGGAGTTGATTCGGTTGGCAAACCGCCATCCCCGCGTCAATATCCTTCAGCCGGGTCCGGGCGTTGGCGGTCACTGTATTGCAGTGGACCCCTGGTTTATTGTCAGTAGCGCGCCTGAAGAGAGTCGTCTTATTACGACAGCCCGGCACGTTAATGATGACAAGCCACGCTGGGTGATCGACCAGGTCAAAGCCTCGGTTGCCGACTATCTGCGAGATAACCCGGATAAAAGCATTCGTGACGTAACAGTGGCTTGTTATGGCCTGGCCTTTAAAGCTGATATTGATGATCTGCGTGAAAGTCCGGCGTTGAATATTGCCCGGGCATTGCTCTATGAGCACGGTGGCCCTGTTCAGTTGGTTGAGCCAAATATACGAAGACTTCCGAGCTGGCTCGCCAAAGAGAAACTGGTTTCACTCGATCACGCCTTGAAAGAGGCCGATATTCATGTGTTGCTGGTTGATCACGCAGAGTTCAAGCGGGTTAGGCCGCAAAGAGGTTCCATCATCGATACAAGGGGCACGTGGTAGGTCCTGAGTGGATTGAATATTGGAAAGGGCCAGTTCTGAAAGAATCCCCCTCCTGGCATGGTTGGGGGATTTTTTTGGTAACTTGAACGGTGGCTTAGGTGCAATAAAATGGGCGGCGGTTTGGGGTATTTCGTTAAACTTGGCTATAGATATAGGAGAGTTTGAATCAGGAATAAAAAGATGACGCGCAGTGCAGAACAGCATGGAGAGCGAGACGATATTACGCTGGTGGACCTGGCGGCGGTGCTCGTTGAGAACCGCATTACATTCTTTCTCGTGTTTGCACTTATCGCGATTTCGGGGTTCGCCTATGCACTTCTGGCCCCGGATAAACACGAATACGCAAGTCTTGTACAGATGGCCCGTGATGGAGTTGGGCAAACACCCCTTGAGTCTCCCACGGCTACGATCGCGTCGCTGGAAAGCCGATGGCTGCCTGATGTTGCCGACGAGTATATGGCCTCGGAGGGCGAAAAGTTGCCTATTGAGGTAAGCTTTTCGAACCCGAATGGCACCGCCTTGATACGTATGGCCTCTGAGGCCGAGGGAGATGCCGCGAATACTGTAAAGCGTATTCATGAAGCCTTGATTGAGAAGATACAGTCGTCCCAGGCCGAGTTATTGGCAGAAAACCAGACGGCTCTGGAAAATGAAATGGAGTCTCTTGACAAGGTTATTGAAGGGTTGCAAGCGGGTCGGAATACCGATCAGGCGTTGGTGCAAATGGTTCAGAGAAAAGCCAACCTTAAAAGTAAACTCGACCGTCTTGAGGGTGCACAGACGCTTGCCGTAGGGCGTGAAAGTCTTCAGACCACAGGGCCTCGCCGGGCTGTTGTGGTGGTGTTGGCTGTGGGTGTTGGTGGCATTCTCGGCGTGTTTTCAGCTTTTTTTGTCCACTTTGTTCGGCAGGTTCGGCTGCGAATGAATGAGTCCTGAAATACAGCAGCAGGAACTTCGATGAACACCGCGCTGTTGCGTTTCGTGAATCTGTCGCTTCGCGGGTCCACCCTTGCCAGCAAGTTCCTGCTCATTTTCTTTCTGGCGCGGTATGCGCAGCCCGAAGAAGTTGGTCTTTATGGCCTTATTGCGGTTACGGTTTCCTACGGCCTGTATTTTCTCGGTTTTGATTTTTATATGTTCACCACCCGGGAACTGCTAGGGAATGGCCACGCGGTTTGGGGGCGTTTTCTAAAAAGCCAGGTTGGGCTGAGTGCCATTCTTTATTGCATTTTTCTGCCAGCGTCCGTTGTTTTGTTTGTTATTGGCCTGCTCCCCTGGTGGGTCTTGCCCTGGTTCATGGCCCTTCTGGTTCTTGAACATGTTACTCAGGAATTAAATCGTTTGTTGGTTGCCCTTTCACGGCAGTTGATGGCGAGTTGGGTGCTGTTTTTCCGTTCGGGCTTCTGGGCCGTGGTCGTTGTTATTGTGATGCACTTTAACGCCGACTTGCGGGGTTTGGAGACTGTGCTCTGGGCATGGATTGCAAGTGCGTTTTTGGCGGCGATGATTGGTGTTTACACCATTCATCGAGTTGATGCTGGGGGCTGGCAAGACGCCATCGACTGGCAATGGGTTCGCCGAGGGCTCAAAATTGCGATTCCAATGTTGGTTGCGACGCTGGCACTCAGAGGCCTGTACACCGTTGACCGATATTGGTTTGAGGCCCTGATGGGTCTGGACGTGCTCGGAGCCTACGTGTTGTTTGTCGGTATCTGCAATGCCCTGCTTTCGTTCATGGATGCCGGGGTTTTCACCTTCCTGTATCCGCCACTGATTGCCGCTAACGCCAATAGAAATGCCAGCGAATTCAGACGCAGGTTCAGGCAGTTGGCGCTGCAAACTTGTGCGCTGATCGCACTGTTTTCCCTGTTAGCATGGTTTGCCGTGGGGCCTTTGTTACAATGGTTGGAAAGGCCCTTGTATTCTGAGCACCAGTACCTGTTCGGGTGGCTGCTATTGGCGAATGCATTGTTCATCCTGAGTATGGTTCCGCACTTCGGTTTGTACGCCAGAGGTAAGGATAGGCCGATTATTGCGAGCCACCTTGTGGGGTTGGCGGTGTTTATAGGCGCTACGGCTTTCTATAGCAGGTATTGGCCTCCGCTTGCTGTTCCCTATGGCCTGGTAACAGCCTTTGCGTCGATCCTGGTCTTGAAAAGCTGGCAGTTCTATCGACTGACACCACGCTCGTGGTGGCGAGCTGCGGAATTCAGAGAAGACTGACAACCTGAGAATCTGTTTATGCTGAAAAATTCTACTATTTTGGTAACCGGTGGTACGGGATCGTTTGGCCACAAGTTCATTCCCATGACGCTGGAAAAATACAATCCGAAGAAGATCATTGTCTTTTCCCGTGATGAAATGAAGCAGTGGGAGATGGCAAAGCTGTTTGCCGGGGACCACCGGGTGCGGTTCTTTATCGGAGATGTTCGTGATAAAGAGAGGCTTTACCGGGCATTGGATGGTGTTGATTATGTAGTGCATGCGGCGGCCACCAAGATCGTTCCAACAGCCGAGTACAACCCCTTTGAGTGTATAAAAACCAACATTAATGGCGCCATGAATCTTATCGATGCTTGCATTGATAAGGGAGTCAAGCGGGTTGTGGCTTTGTCTACGGATAAAGCGAGCAGCCCAATTAACCTGTATGGGGCCACCAAACTGGCGTCGGATAAGGTGTTCGTATCCGGTAACTCGTACGCCGGTAGTCATGACACCCGTTTTGCAGTTGTCCGCTACGGCAACGTTATGGGGTCTCGGGGTTCGGTGATTCCGTTTTTCATGTCGGTGAAGGATAAAGGGGTGTTGCCAATCACCGATGAGCGCATGACCCGCTTCATGATTTCCTTGGAAGAGGGTGTGGAGCTGGTGTGGCACTCGTTTGATGATATGGAAGGTGGCGAGATATACGTCAAGAAAATACCGTCCATGAAGGTAACGGACCTTGCCCGTGTTGTGGCTCCGGAAGCACGCCATGAAATCGTGGGTATCCGGCCTGGTGAAAAACTGCATGAGCAAATGATTGGTGCAGAAGATGCCTATTACACCTATGAGTACCCCGAGCATTTCAAAATCCTCCCGGCAATTCACGAATGGAGTTCTGATGTGAATCGGATTAAAGATGGCAAGAAAGTGCCGGAGGGATTTATTTATTCGAGTGACAACAACTCGGAGTGGATGACAAATGAACAGCTGCAGGCCTGGATTGACGCCAACCATGACAAGATTGGGAGTATCTGACCAATGATCCCCTACGGTCGACAGGAGATCACGCGCGAGGATATTGATGCGGTTGTTGAGGTTCTTGAGTCAGACTTCCTCACTCAGGGACCCAAGGTGCCCGAGTTTGAAGAAAAAGTTGCTAAACATGTGGGCGCTGAGTTTGCTGTCGCAGTGAACAGTGCTACTTCGGCATTGCATATAGCCTGCCTGGCTTTGGACCTCGGGAAAGATGACTGGCTTTGGACGACACCAGTGACCTTCGTTGCTTCGGCCAACTGCGGGCTTTATTGCGGTGCACAGGTCGACTTCGTTGACATTGATCCAAGGACTTACAACCTGTGTCCGGACGCCCTGCAACACAAACTTGAGCAGGCGGAGACTGACGGGTGCCTGCCAAAAGTCGTTGTCGCTGTGCACCTGTCGGGGCAGCCTTGCAATATGGCACGCATCAAAGCGCTATCTGATCGTTATGGGTTTCGTATCGTAGAAGATGCTTCCCATGCCATTGGTGGGAAATATCAGGGTGAGTTCATAGGCAACGGTCGGTTCAGCGACATCACTGTTTTCAGTTTCCACCCGGTGAAGATTGTTACCACCGCGGAAGGTGGCATGGCGGTGACAAACGATTCAGCGTTGGCTTCTCGCATGGCTTTATTGCGCAGCCATGGAATTACTCGCGATCCTGATCAAATGACCCGAGAGCCGGATGGGCCTTGGTATTATCAGCAGGTGGATCTGGGCTTCAATTACAGGATGACCGAACTCCAGGCCGCCTTGGGTATCAGCCAGATGGAACGGCTTGATCGTTTTGTTGCACTGCGGCACCAGTTGGCCCAGCGCTATGACGAACTCTTGGCTGATCTGCCAGTGGTTACACCCTGGCAGCACCCAGACAGCTATTCAGGGCTCCATCTCTACGTGATTCGACTTAAGCCGGGTTCGATCACGCCCAGCCACCGCGAGGTCTTTGAATCTCTTCGGGAGCAAGGCATAGGTGTGAACCTTCATTATATTCCCGTTCATACCCAGCCCTATTATGAGCGGATGGGGTTTGAACCAGACGACTTTCCTGAATCGATGCATTACTACCGCGAAGCGATCAGCCTGCCTATGTTCCATGGCCTGACTTATGAACAGCAGGACACGGTGGTCGCAGCGCTGCAGCAGGCACTTGCGCCGTGAAAGTTGCAATTATTCCTGCTCGGGGTGGTAGCAAGCGTATTCCGCGAAAAAATGTTCGCGGATTCTGTGGCAAGCCAATGATCGTCTGGTCTATTGAGGCGGCGCTTAAGAGTGGCTGCTTTGATGAGGTAATTGTCTCAACCGATGACGAGGAAATTGCTGATGTTGCTCGACGGTCTGGCGCCTCTGTACCGTTTATGCGTCCAGCCTCACTGTCGGACGATTACACCGGCACGCTTCCGGTAATTCACCATGCGGTTGAATGGTTTGTTGGCCAGGGATACTCGGTGGAGTCTGCTTGCTGCATATACGCAACTGCACCTTTTATTTCAGCTGATGACCTCAGACGGGGCGAGGACTTGCTCCGATCAACTGGCTGCAGTTTCGCATTTTCTGTGACCAGCTTTGCGTTTCCGGTGCAGCGAGCCTTGCGTCTGCTCGAAGGCGGTCGTGTTGAGATGCTGCAACCCGAGCAGTTTGCGACACGGTCACAGGATCTGGAAGAGGCCTGGCACGACGCTGGGCAATTCTATTGGGGGACCGCCGATGCCTGGTGTCAGGAACGGGTAATCTTTGGTCCTGAGTCTGTCGGCGTGCCTGTTCCCAGGTACAGGGTTCAGGACATTGATACCTTAGAAGACTGGGAGTTTGCAGAGTACCTGTTTGAGGCTGCGAGGGTTCGTTCAGATCATGCCTGAATCCTTGAGGGTTACGTTCCGGGTTGACGCTTCAACGATCATTGGATCCGGCCATGTGATGCGCTGTCTGACCCTGGCAGATGCGTTGGCGGAATCTGGTGCGCGCTGCCATTTCATCATGCGCCAGCACCATGGAAGCCTGGATCAGGTTGTTCGCGGGCGAGACCACAAGGTTACGATGCTGCCGGAGTCGGCTCTTTGCGATGGGGCTGCCATTTCTGACGAGCCGCATGCGGCCTGGCTTGGAACCGATTGGGAGACCGATGCGTTTGAAACCTTGGAGGTGCTGCTCGAGGATCCCACAGACTGGTTGGTTGTCGACCATTATGCTTTGGATAGGCGCTGGGAGGAGCGAGTTCGTGGTTGTTCCGGTAGATTGATGGCCATTGATGACCTTGCTGACCGACCGCATGTGTGTGATCTCCTGCTTGACCAGAATCTGGGTCGACTCGAGAAGGATTACAACGGGCTTTTGCCCGATACTGCAAAGCGGCTCACTGGACCTGGCTAC
>NZGD01000159.1 GCA_002690925.1 Rhodopirellula sp. | reverse complement strand
TTTGCAGCAGCAAGATCCAGCAGTCTGGGACGCGATTGAAGCCGAAGCGATCCGTCAGCAGGATGGCTTGGAAATGATCGCCAGTGAAAATTACACCAGTTTGGCGATCATGCAGGCCGCTGGAAGCGTTCTGACCAACAAATACGCTGAGGGATACCCGGGCCGCCGCTACTATGGTGGATGTGAACACGTCGACGTCGTCGAGAATATTGCTCTTGAGCGGGCTCGGCAACTGTTCGGCGCCGAAGCGGCTAATGTCCAACCCCATAGTGGGTCACAGGCCAATACTGCGGTGTATTTGAGTTGTCTGGAACCGGGGGATCACGTCCTGGGGCTTGATCTGGCCCAAGGCGGGCACCTGACTCATGGTATGAAGCTGAATATCAGTGGTCGGCTCTATAATTTCCACAGCTACGGGGTCGATCCGGAAAATCACCGACTTGACTTTGATCAAATTGCATCATTGGCAAGAGAGCACAAACCGAAATTGATTGTGGCGGGAGCAAGTGCCTATCCGCGAGAAATACCGCATGACAAGTTTGCTGAAATTGCAAATGAGGTCGGCGCTCGTCTCTTGGTGGATATGGCTCACTATTCAGGATTGGTCGCTGCTGGGGTCCACAATAGCCCTGTCCCGTATGCTGATTATGTCACCACCACCACGCACAAAACTTTGCGGGGACCACGTAGTGGTCTGATTCTCTGCAAGGAAGATCACCTCAAACTAGTCAATCGTAATGTGTTTCCTGGAACGCAGGGTGGTCCGCTCATGCACGTGGTTGCAGCCAAGGCGGTGTGCTTTGGTGAAGCCATGGCAGACGATTTCAAGGTCTATGGACAGGCGGTGATCGACAATGCCAAAGTACTCGCTGATACGCTGATGTCCAAAGGCTTGCCTTTGGTCAGTGGGGGAACAGAGAATCACTTGATGCTCGTCGATGTCACGGCGGCAGGGCTTGGCGGAAAGAAGGCTGAGGCAGTGCTGGACAACTGTGGCATTACCGTCAACATGAACATGATTCCGTTTGATACTCGTAAACCGATGGATCCTTCGGGGATCCGAATCGGAACTCCCGCGCTCACCACCCGCGGGATGGGGCAGGAGGAAATGAAACGCGTCGGGGTCTGGATCCAGCAGGCGTTGAACAACTCAGACGATTCTGTGATGCATCAAAAAATCCGTGCCGAAGTGCGTGATATGTGCGACGACTTTCCCGTTCCTGCCGGACGAGTTGCGACCGCTCCAGCTTGCTGACTAACCGGCGTTTCAGATGTTCTGAATCGCTGACACCAGACGTTTTTCAACCGCCGTACCCCTTAATCTGTTCAATGCACAGAATTCTGATCGCTGATGACAATGACGCTAATCGGGAACTACTCGAGGCCTATCTCGTTAATGTTGACTGCGAGATAGAGACGTCGATTGATGGCCAAGATACCTTGGATAAGGTCGCATCATTCAATCCTGATCTGGTTTTACTTGATGTCATGATGCCGCGTTTAAGCGGGTTTGAGGTTTGTGAAAAGCTGAAAGGGAACCCCGACACCAGTCGCGTGATGATCCTGATGGTCACCGCGTTGAACGAGTTGGGTGACATCGAGCGCGCTGTTTCAGCAGGCACGGATGACTTTCTTAGTAAGCCAGTCAATCAGGTCGAGTTGCTCAAACGAGTTGAAAATATGCTCAAACTAAAGGGAACCGCCGACGAGTTGGAACGTTTGAGGCAGTACATCCAGGATATGGAAGAAAGTAACTGACCTTACGGCTCTGCTCTTGTCTTCAAGAGGCACCATTTGCTCTCAAAGTTGTATTCCGGAATTCCCAGACTCACGATGTTGGCTTGCGATCGACATCGGATGCGGGGCGTAATGGGTCGTTCTTATTAAGGTCCAGTATCGTTTTCACGACGTCGATCATCTGGTCCAGTCTGAACGGTTTGAACAGCACACATTTTGGGTGAAGACCGTTCTGCCGGGCTTTCACAATAGAGTGTCCCGGGTCATACCCGAATCCTGTCATCAGAACCATTGGCACCCGGTGAATGATGTCACCTAGCCGTAACATGAGTTGGTAACCGCTGAAGTCGGGTAAGCGAATATCGCTGATAATGACGTCATAGCCACTTGAGCCTCCACTGCTGCGTACCATCATCACAGCTTCTGCACCTTTTTGTGCCGTTTCGACGACACAACCGTACCGTTCCAGTAATTGATGCGCGTCTTCGCGAACCTGCTCATCAGCATCAACCACAAGGATTCGTTTATCCCTCAAGGCTGCGTGTTGCGGTGATTGCACCCCAGCTGGAACTGCTTCCAGCGGCGTCATTCGTTGACCGATCTGTTGGATGGTCTGTTTGATATCACGTGCATTGTGCAAAATTCGCCGTAAACGATCGACCACTTCGGGACTGTGACCAATGTAACCCTCCATGACGTTCACGGCGTCGTTGAGAATTTCATCAACAGGCATCGCAACTGCGCTGTGAATAGCATCACAGGATTGCTGGGCGGTGTTGGCCTTTTGAGCAACTAAAAGCTCCAGCGTGTTGAGTGCAAAAGCGACATCGCGTGCGAAGATTTCCAGAAACTGAAGATCACTGTCAGTGAATGCAGCCGGTTCAGGGCTTTCGACGTTGATAGTGCCCAGCACCTGGTCGTGCAAAATCAGAGGTGCGGTTAGGGAACTGCGTGACGTGCTTGTGCCCGGAATGAAGAGTGGATCGTTCTCGACGTCGTGGCAAACGTAGCTCATGCCACTGGCTGCAACGTAGCCGGTAATGCCGTTCCCCTGAGGGTGTGCAAAAAGTTGCCGGTCAGATGCAGCCTGATCGATTTCTACGCTCAATAGCTGCACAAGATTACCCGTCGCATGTTCGAGCAGGCGTATCTCGATGACCTCGAAATTGAGAAGATCGCTGAGATAATGGCGTATGTTCTCCTTCAGAAGATCGATCCTTTCATCAACCTCCATCATGAAAATTTCTGTGGGACGGAGATCTGCAAGCTCACGACCTGCCTGGTGAATGGCAGCTAATTTCTGTTGTTGGAGGATTTCATCCGTCACGTCACTGACAGTCACGATCAATTGCCGTGAGTGATTGCTTTGTACGATCGGTGCGGCATGAATCTGATAGTACCGATTGCCATCACTATGCAGCGTGCTGGTACTTTCTTCACTCGTAGCTAACGCGGTGTGGAATGGGCAGAAATCAGGTCCCATAATTTCTGGGTTGGATAACAACTCATAGAAATTCCTGCCTGCCACCGGAACATTGTTTGTACCCGCCCATTCAATCAGGCGGTCATTGGCCCACAGCACACGCATATCTGAGTCCATCAACGCCACGCCTTCTGGCATGTCTCTCAGCATCAGCCCACTTTGGGCAATCCCACGCAGCTCACTGATTTGAGGCAACTGGTCGCGGGCAATCCACACTCCGTCAATCGCTGGCTCGTTTAAAGCATCGACGACAGCTGTGGACGTATCGACGAGGATCACGCATTCCCTCGCGATCTCACTGGGAAGCGTGGTCGGATCTCCAACGCAGATCAATTTGCCTGATTCGCTCATGGACTGTGTCACCGCCTGAGGCGATCGATTCATCGACCTTCTCCTATCACAACCCATCTTGGCACTCCAAGAGGGGGGCACAACTGAGCCGACGCGTGATCGGTCACGATTGGACTGCTGCTGCCCGGCAAAGAATAATGCAATTGATGCATTATGAACCTACCGTGAAAAACCGCAGAAGCCCAAAGTTCTGCCAACACTTTGAATCATAGGTAACAAGGAATGTTTTGTCACAGGTGCTGACTTCCGCAGATCAGGAATAATGTTCATAAAAACAGTCCCTGACTTGGCGTATCGGCTCTTCCCAATCGATTCTTGCCCCTGTGGTGAAGAAAATTCAAGCTTCTGCGCTGGGACGTCACCGTGGCCGGATTGCCGGGATTGATTGGGGTATTGTCACCAATGTTTGTGAAGCAGTTGATTGATCATCGCACCACCTGTTTGACCGCTTCGTTAATGAAAATGAAGCTGAACAGGTCCAAGGCCAGACTGCAGAGCCAGGCCCCCGCCGTTGCCACATCTCTCAACAACTGATGAAGCCTGGAAGTCCTCGGCTCTTTTCCGGGATTCGCTGCTCGAGTTGACCCCATACGGCGGTAATTCAGTGTTGATTATCGGTCAGGTCTTCTCAGCGATCATGAGCTGGCTGATGACGGGAAGCTACTGCCGGGGCCGACGAGGATTCAGAGCTGAATACCCCCCACCTAGGTGTGTGACCTGAGGCAGGGGCATACCTCGTTTAAATTGCCTCGTTTTCCTATTCCCGGTGAGCGGCGCAGATTGACACGGCAACCTCATCGCGTAGACTCAGGCCGCGTGGTGGGTCTCTGCCTAGGCTGTGCAGTTGTAATATTTTGCCACCGCGAAATGCATTTTGCTTGCACTCTGCGGGCAACATTGGGGAGGGAACACATCGAAATGAGATCGAGATTGAAGCACGGCATGCTCGGGATTTTGGCGGCGTTGCTGTGCAGCGTCAGCGCCCATGCGGCATGCGGCAGTTGCAACAGTTGTAAAACTAGCGTTGCTTGCGGCACACGCACGGTTACACGTACTGAATATGTCACTGAGACTCGGACGGTTCCTCATACGATCTATCAGCGGGAAACACGCACGAGAATGAAGAATGTCACTCGTCGAGTGGCCAAAGTAGAAACTCGTGAACAGACTTACACAGTCAATGTTCCCCATGAGAAAACACGTACTGAAACCTACAAGGTTAATGTTTGCGTGCCTTACACCGAGGAAGTGACCTACAAAGTTCAGGTTCCCGTAACGACTCAGGTGGAGCAGACCTATCAGGTTTGTGTTCCTTACACAGAGGAGGTTGAGCAGACCTTTACTGTTTGTGTTCCGAAGACTGAGGAAGTGACTGAAACTTACAAAGTGATGGTGCCTTACACCGAGAAGGAAACTTACAAAGTGATGGTTCCTTACACCGAACAGGTCCAGAAGACCTACAGTGTTAAGGTTCCTGTGAAGAAGACTCGTGAAGTCGAGTATCAGGTTCGTGTTCCTTACACCGAACAGGTAGAGCAAACTTACACCGTTTGTATTCCCGAGACGACGATGACCAAGCAAACCTACAAGGTTTGTGTTCCGTACACTGAGATGGTTCAGCAGACGTACACCGCTCGTGTACCTGTAAAGGAAACAGTGACTAAGACTTACAAGGTCAAAGTTCCTTACGTCGAGGAAGTTGAGCAGACTTATACGGTGATGGTTCCCTACACTGAGGAAGTTGAGCAGACTTATAATGTTCTTGTGCCTTACACCGAGGAGGTCGAGCAAACTTACACGGTTCAGGTACCGACGCAGGAAACTGTCAGTGCGGAGCGAACTGTCACCAAGTACGTGCCAGTGACCACGATGCGAACGGTGACTCGTGACCACGGGGTCTACGAATGTCAGCCCGTGCAAGTTCCTTGCTGGGGATGCAATCGTGGTTGTCGCAATGGCTGTAATGATACCTGCGGCGGAACCAAAACGGTTTACAAGCGTGTGCATGTTCCGAATTTGGTAACTGAGGAAGTGGCTTGCACAACCTACGAGCGGCAAACCACCAAGGTTCCGTACACCTACACGGTGACTCGTTGCAAAACCGAAACTCGTACTCGCAAGGTACCAGTGACGCGGTGCAAGAATGAATCGCGAACTCGCAAAGTTAGCGTAACCAAGTGTCGCCCAGAGCAGCGAACTCGGATGGTTAAAGTTCAGGGTTGTCGTACTGAGGAGCGGACCCGTGATTGTGTTGTAACGACGTACAAGACGGAGCAACGAACTCGTCAGGTTCCCGTTTGCAACACTCGTCTTGAAGAAAGGACTCGCGAAGTGCCTGTCACGACGTATCGTCGTGAAACGCGTACCAAAACCGTGCCTGTTTGTAAAACACGCATGGAAACACGGACTCGCCAGGTAAGTTACTGCGAGATGGCTGTTGAAGAGCGAAAGTGCATGGTTAAGGTGTGCAAGACTCGCGAAGAAGAGCGAACTCGTGATGTTACCAAGTGCCGTGTTGAAGAGAAGACACGTACTGTGCCCGTAACAAAGATGGTCAAGGAAACGCGGACTCGAAAAGTGCCTGTTACCAGAACACGCATGGAAGAGCGTACTCGAATGGTGTCGCAGACCACTTGCAAGACGGAGGAACGTACTTGTACCGTGAATCGGATGCGTATGGAAACTCAGGAAAAGAGTCGCGAGGTTAAGTACACCGAGTGTGTTCCTGAGGAACGGACTCGTACTTGTGACGTGACTGTCTACAACACCGTTACCGAAGAAGTACCAGAGGAATACACTGTGTGTGTTCCTGTAACCAAAATGAAAGAAGTACAGGTTCGGGTGTGCAAACCTGTGACTACCGAAGTCTCTTGCGGTTGCTGTAAGTAATTTGAAAAAACCGCATGATTGATTTTCCTTAACAAGCCCCACGGGTTGTCCTTGAAGACGGCCCGTGGGGTTTTCTTTTGGCGTTGCATGGCTGGTCTACCGTTCTCAATTACGGCATCATGGACGCTTTCATTGTTCTTCGATCCTAGGTTCGTGGCTGGAGGCTCATTGTGCAGTACGTTGATGTCAAAGTTCACGCAAACGTGGCGACGATTCTGATGGATCGCCCGAAAACACGAAACGCGTTGAACCCACAGTTGATTGAAGATTTGACGACAGCTTTTTCTGATGTCTATCAGGAGAAGCGTGTGGCTTCGGTTGTTCTGACAGGAGGTGGAGAGCATTTTTGTTCCGGGATTGATCTCAAGGTGATGTCGGAAATTGCCCAAATGCCCGAAAGTTCGGCTTTACCAGAGTGGTGGGCCGTGTGGCGAAATTTAACCGAACTGTACGAATCCATGCTTCGCTTTCCGAAGCCGATTGTTGCGGCAGTGGATGGAAGTGCATTGGGGGCGGGACTTGGGCTCGCTCTGGCTGCCGATCTGATTGTGGCTTCCAAGAGGGCCACGTTCGGAGCGATTGCCGTGCGCCGTGGGTTAGTTGGCGGAGCGACGGCCGCTCTGTTGTCCTTCCGATTGGGTGGGGCGACCGCAGCGCGGATGGTTTTGACTGGGCAAATGGTCACTGCCATTCAGGCGAGCCGTTGGGGATTATGTGACGAGCCGGTGGATCCCAAGCAAATTTGGGTCGCAGCGAATGAGTTGGCTAGCCAATGCGCCGCGGCACCGCAGGAAGCGATTCAGGCAACCAAGCGTTTGCTTAACGAGGGTGTTGGCGAATTGCTGCTGAGCCAGCTTTCTGCAGGAGCGGCTGGAAGTGCTACGGCTTGTACGACGGAAGCTGCCCGTGAAGGAATTCAATCATATCTCGACAATCGAGAGCCGATTTGGCCCAAATAGCATCTTTTGGGCTGGATGACGCAGTGCCAGACCGCCTGTTAGCTTGCGGGGTGGCCTGAATCGCTGTGCATTGTGCGCGGTCATTCTTCTAAAATGAGCGTCCGATGGCCTTATTTTGAACAAAAACACTACTTTTTCCATCCGCCACAGCGTTGCCCGCGGATAGGTCTTGCCAACCTCAAGCTCTGATTTCATCCGTGAAATCGGGAAAACACCCCAAGCTGTTGAGAAAAACAAACCGATAACGCCACAAAAGACCTTCAGGAAGGCCTGTGCGCCAGAGGCAAGTGGCGTTAGACTACGCGGCCCGAAAAGATCAGATACCAAACTTGTAGAGAGATAGTCCTATGTACGCCATCATCGTCGACGGCGGTCGCCAATATCGAGTCGAGCCAGGAATGGAGGTCGATGTCGATTACCGAGACGTCCCCCAAGGTGAGAGCCTTACTTTTGAAAAAGTTCTGGCCGTAAGCGGCGACGAGGGATTGAAACTCGGTTCACCAACACTTGATGGTGCGTCGGTAACGGCGTCAATTATCGGTCCTAAGATGGACAAGAAGATCTACGTGCAGAAATTTCGACGTCGCAAGAATAGCCGACGTCGAACGGGTCATCGCCAGATCCATACTCGTGTTCGCATTGAGAAGATTGCAGGTGTTTAGTCCTGATCTTTGATGTCCGGTTCGGGCTCAGTCTTAGCCCAAGCCGTCCGGTCTGATCTGGTGAAAAGTTGTTTGCATGTGGTCCGTTGCGGAGTCATTTGCAGGTAATCGAGGGTTTAGCCAGTCATGCAGACGTTCAGACAGATTTCCGAATTTGAATTGGGCGACATCCTCGGTGTTGGAACCGTAGGGACGATCTACAGGGCTATCGAGAAGTCATCTCGGAAACCTTTTGCGATCAAGAAACTGCATCCCGGAGTTTCCCAGGATCAATTGATTCGTGCTCGCTTCCGCCGCGAAATGGCGATCTTGGAACGCTTGAGGCACCCACACATCGTTTGCTATTACGGTGGTGGTGAGGATGACGGGACCCTGTTCTACGTCATGGAGCTTGTTGATGGCGGAACGGTCAAAAGTTTGCTGAAGCTCAAGGGGGCATTCGAGTGGCCGATTGTTGTTGAGGTCACTCGCCAGATTTGCTCTGCACTCCAGTACGCCCATAATAATGGAGTCATTCATCGTGATCTCAAGCCGAGTAACTTGTTCCTGACCAAGTCGGGTGAGATTAAGCTGGGTGACTTTGGAATTGCTCGTGATCTTGATCGCAGTGATATTACGGCCAGTGGGATGACCGTTGGAACACACGCCTACATGGCACCTGAGCAAATCACTGGGGATGAGGCTGTTTCAGGAAAAGCGGATCTGTACTCACTGGGTTGCTGTCAGTTCGAAATGCTGGTCGGCCGGACCCCATTTCAGGGTGATAATTTTGCCCAGTTGTTTGAGCAGCATCTGCGCACCGATGCTCCTCATGTTCGTGATTTTGCTGCCTCTTGCCCGCTCGAACTGGATTCCATTGTCAGTCGGTTGCTGGAAAAAAATCCCGAAGATCGTCCCTTCAATGCTCGGCAGGTACAGGCGTTGATGCTGCAATTGGATGAGAACTTTGATGCCGACGAGAGTAAGGTGGGAAAGCAACCCGACGAGGATGTTGGTGCAGACGACGTGGTCGCTCGTGGAAAGGAACTCCTGCGGAACGAAATTCGTCAAGCGGAAGTTACGCATTCTGATGATGTAAGTTGGGGGCGGCTGGTTTTCTTGGCGGCTCTCGTGCTCGCCATGATCGCGTTTGCTTCTTTCTTGGGTCGGTAGTTCTGGTGGGGAGGGTTTCCCGCGATGATGCGGCTTCAAATGCTTCGAATAGCTCATTTGACATCGAAACCGCTGTTTGGGGGCTATGTTCGGTTCTTGTCACGTTGTTATCCTGCTGACAGGTTGATGGCCTCGGAAGTGCCATTTTGATGTTGCGGCCATGATCGAGTCGCTATCCTCTCCCCGGATCGGGCATCGTGGACACGGTGACCGAGCGT
>NZGD01000158.1 GCA_002690925.1 Rhodopirellula sp. | reverse complement strand
CTGTCGCCGGATGTTCTCGAGAAATCTGACATTGCATCAGACACAACAGTGTATCAGTTGATAGCAACCAACGGTCGCGGCAAAGCAGCAGGTGTGCGTCGCTGAACACGTTGGCAGCAGTTTCGGTCTTGCTTTGTCGATGGGCGCAGGATTCTGCTTCAGTTGCCTGCGATCGGCTGTCAGGGTGACAGAATCAGGGACTAACCGGTTACGGATTGATGCGAGTGAAAAGCACCTTGGCGATCCGCTGGGTGCCAAGATCGGCTTCCGATGTCAGCTGGTTAATTAGATCATTTGCTTCATGGTGCGTTGATTCGACCATGGCTCGGTTGAGTTGCAAAAGCGGTCTGTCGGTCAGTTCGTTCCCGAGACGAACCAGATTCCAATGTTTGAGCGTTATATATGTCGAGAAACTTTTGGTTTCGGATAGCACGACACGGGTATCAACAGGAGCGTTTTTTCCAATGTCCGCCGACGAGACCATTTTGGTCACCTGACTTACTCTTCCTTTTCCCCTCAGATGAATGTCAAACTCGAGCGGGTGTTTGTATTCTTTAAATGAATGTATCGCTGCATACTGCAAAGCCTCTTGCAGAGTAAGGGCGTCGCCCGCGGCAGGCTCTGTTTTAGCGATTCGTTGCAAAGAATCGATTCGATGCATCAGACGCCGCAGGACTCGCACATCATCAAAAAACGACTGGTCAAGGACAGGGTTCTGAGACTGTTTGCGTGCGATCGAACTGAAAGACATCTGTTTGGCAGCTGCTTTGATAAGTCGATTGACCTGATCTTCTTCAGTATTCAACTGAGTAGTTGTTTGCTGGATCTGACTAACCAAGTTGCGTATTGCAAAGCGATCACTTTCAATGTTGCTCGAGAGTTTGCGATACTTTCCCTTCAGTATCTCAAGTTCGGCTCGTGCTACACTCAGTGATTGGAACGACTTTTCCCAGGCAACAGCAAGCTTCTCTGTTCTTGCCACGAAAGTGGCGATGCCCGGTTTCTTGTTAAGAAAGTGGGAAAATGTAACTCCAAGGCACTTTGCGAAGCTGTCTGTTTTACTAAATGCAAGTTGGTAAGCGGTCCAACACTTGGATTCTTCAATGATTCTTTCATTGAACTCAGCTTCAGTTGCACGGAGACGTGATCTAGCAACCCGTAGTTGCGTCTCGTTCTCTGTCTCAAACTTGCGGAGACGCTTTGCTAGTTGTTTTTGCTGATTCTCCAACTCAACTTTGTGGTTCAGCATTGCCCTTCTGTTGCGTAGGTGGACGTAGACTTCACTTGTTGCGTGTTCGAAAAAGTCGTGAAGCTGATTCATGATTGAGCCCCGAAGTCTCTTTCGAGTTCGGACCGAATAAACGCCACGCAGTTTTTCACACAGTAGGCTGATGAGGCAACTTCGGTTGACCGTATGGCGTGCAGGGCTTGTAAAGAACCAAGGTGAGTTGCTGAACTGTTGAATTCATTGAGTGTCTCGCGAAGCTGTTCGTCTCCCTTCCAGGATATTTCCTCGTAGTCGTAGTGTGCGTTGAGATGGGCACCGCCTTGCGCTTTACCTTCCAACCGATGCGAGGGACTAGTGCTCACGGACGCTGCTCGAAAAGCAACACTGCATTGCATGTTTGTGTTAACCTTCTGCGTCCGCTGCGTTTTTATGAAACCGTCTGCGACACACGTAGCGATATTCGCCGCCGCTTTGGTGAATCGTTGCCTGTCTTCGTTCAAAGGCGAGTCAAGTTCGAACAAGGCATTTTGCAGGGTGCGGTGTTCCACTTGATGTTGACGTAATTCCGTAATGCACTGTCGGAGGGTTTCGCTTTGGGGCGAGTGGGTAATGAACTCTTCTGTCCCTCGGCTTTTGTCATTGTTGAGGGCAGCAAGAATTTCAGCGTCAATCGCATTGCGGACGTCGCGTACTTCCTGCTGGCTTTTCGTCGATGCCTGACTTGCCGCGACTAACTCTTCCTCAGCCTCTTGCAAAGGTTTGTTTATTGAATCGGACTTTGATCGAGTATTCGAAAGCGCGTCACTTGCGGCGTTCGAGGCTTCGTCGGCCTGCCTGAGTTTCGCTTTTAGATCTTTCGCGTTCTGATGAAACAGCTCCGTCCTTGTGGGCCAGAAAAAATTTGCGATGGAAGAGGTTATGCCCGTGGACGCGCGTTTGATCCGTTTGAGTGATGCGGCGAGCGAGTCTCCTTCGCTTTGAACTTGCTTGAGCGTTTTAAGCTGTTGGTTAGCGTCGTCTGTGTTTTCCTTGAGGTCATCAGCCAAGTCCGCATAAACAAGGTCATGCTTCAGAAGAGCCTTCTCAAAACGTTTCTCTGAGCTAATCGCCTCTGTTTGTGTTTCATGTAGGGATGCGTAAAGGGAGTTTAGAACGGCAACATTTTCACCAAAGAGTAAGTTGAAACGCTGCGCCGTGCCCCAGTTAAAACCAGGGGGTGGTGTGGGCGAAACAAGTTGTTCAACGGCCAGGTCCGTGTGACGGTCTTCAAAAATGCTCAGTTGAGATGGGGGACGGGGCGTAGCCTCTACCGTGCTATTTGATATCAGTTCTGCAAGAATCACTTCCTCTTCGAACGTCGAGTCAACTTGGGATGTGACACTTGACGGAATAGCTTCAGTCGCGGCAGGAAGCGACTGAGACGCGGCATCAACCGGCTCGGGTGAAGGAGTTGGGCTGGCGGTTGTGTCGGTAGGCTGATTGTCGACAACTTGATTGTCGTCCGGTTGGGATTGCTCCCGTGGTTCCAACTCGGTTTTGGATTCAGGCTGACTGGCGTGTGAAGTGGCGACTTGGTGGGCTGGTTGTTCGGTGGTTTGCGTGTGGGTTTGCGAATGGGTTTGCTGCTCTTCAGCATCTGGCTTTGGGTCGTGACTTGCTAGCTGTGTTGGCGGTGCTGTGGTGGGTAGAGGTGTGGGTGAATCCACGACCGCTTCTGTAATTGAGGGGTGTTGTTTTGGGTTCGTGTTGCTATTGAGCGCTTGCTGGACAGAGGGGGCGGCTTGTGGTGCCGTCTGTTGGGATGCAATGTCCGCGAGCGCGTCAGGGTCGAGTGCGACGGGTTCAATGCCATCTCGCTCGAGGTGTTCCAGGGAAGACTTAGCGGCGTGACGTACAGCGTAACCTTTGTCGTCCAGCAACCGTCTCAGAGGCTCAACCGCGCGACCGTCGTTACGAGATCCAAGCAGGGTTGCAGCATCACGCCGAACGTTTTCGATTGAGTCCTGTAGGCAGTGGATTAATGCGAGCACGGCGGATGCAGAACCATGTATCCCGATTGCCTTGACGACGTCTCTTCGTAGGTACCGGTCTTCCACAGACAACAGCCCAACGAGTGCACCTAAGCTGGCTTGATCATCAAGCTTCCCAAGCTCAGCGATCGCGTTGCGTTGCTCATAGGAAGTTGTCGCTTCTCCCGACGCGATTGCTATTAATTGTTCGTAGTCAGTCACGTGAGTCATTCCTTCAGCGTTCCGCTGGAATTTCCAATCTGGAATCCAGTTTAGTTTTCTGAATGAGGAGGTCTATGTTTTCTTGTTGATTTTGTCGGCACTAGGGAAGCGAAATGGTTCCCATGACAGCTTTTTAGTGATATCCGCCCGTTTTGAGGGTCTGCTGACATACCTATTGTCGCTGTCCTATCTGTTTGTTCGGCTCTTACGGAAGCCTCTGTTGGCGCGCTATTTTGTTAATTTCATTGTTTGGGCGGTTCTGCGTTACGGATGTGATGTCCTGCATGAGGCTCAGCATGCAGGAATTCGGCATCGAGTTGGGGAATTGGTTGAGTTCGGGGTTGGGGCATGCTTTCGTAAATCAGGACGCGTCGAAGGTGTAGTTAGCATGCGGGGTACTTTGTTTTGCAAAACCGGATTAAAACCTTGAGGGGCAGCGCTGCGTGATCACGTGTGCGCTGTTGAATTTATCTGCATCGATTCGTCGACAGCACTCATTGTTGAAAGTTGGCCGTGTCCCTAGTCCAAATAGACTTGCCTGATTCCGCCGCACTCTTTTCGCAGGTGTACGACGCTGAGTTGTTGATCGACGAGTCCAATGAAGCGATCGAAAGTTTTATGCTGTCCGATCAATAGGTAATCGAGAATTTTGCAACTTGTGAGTTTTATCTTGCTCAATCCACTTTGGTGTTGATTCAACGTGAGAAGTTGCTAACAGGTGATCGCTTCTGTGAATTGGGCAGTGGCTTTGGAGCCCTTGCGAAGTTGGCCGCCAACCTCGGGATGGAGGCGGTTTGGATCGAAATTGAGCAGGTGTTGGTGGACCAAGCAAATGATTTAGCAGTGCGATTTGGGAACGGTGCGAAGTTTTACTGCGGCAGTTTTATTCCACATGACACGTTGGATGAGTTAGACGTGGATCGTGGAATCCAGAATGTGTCAGTTGAAGAGGATGATGTGTGTCGCGAGGTAGGGGTGGGCATAGAAGATTGCGTTCTGTGTTTTTGCGTTTCCATGGCCGGGCGAACAGATCTCCTTTGAGCATGCATTTGAAAAGTGGGCCGCCTCTGGTGCAATTTTATTGACCTGTCGTCGGCGTGATGGAATGCAATTGGAGCGAAAAGAGTGAGATACCCAACCCTTTCTTGTTCTCGATGTGGTGTGGCTTAGAGCCCTGTCTCCTTTCTTGCGTGTCCCAGCGATAATTTGTGACGACGGTGGCGGGCGGGGATGGGTTCGGTAGCAGATGTTGCCATCTTGATACTCTACCAAACAGGAGGTGTCTGAAGATTATGGTGAAATTGTCTGGCGTGCTGAATCAGGAAGAAACACGATGAATCAATTAACGCGTGCTGAAAAGGACCGCGTGATCCAAATGGCGTGGGAAGATCGCACAAGCTTTGATGCGATCCGCACGCAGTTTGCACTGTCACCCGGGGACGTCATCAAGTTGATGCGACGCGAGATGACACCGAAGTCTTTTAAAATGTGGCGAAAACGCACGACCGGACGGAGCACGAAGCACGATCGAAGGTTCAAAGCTGAGCATGAAGGGACCGGATTACGGCGTTTCCGTTGCAAATCTCAGCGAGGATGACGATGAAGGTCAAGCGGGTTCGGCAGAAAGAGTGCCAGCAATGTCGTCACACGATAGACACCTTATATCGGGTTCGCGAACGTTCAGATGCTCCATGGCAGTTCGTATGCAAAGAGTGTTTATTACCGCTGCGCAATGGTAACTTGGATTACCAATACGGTGGCACGTGGAAAAGCAAGAAGCGAACGTGACCTACACGTTGCGAACGAGGTGCAGCACAAAGACCGCGTCGAACCGTTCGACGGCACGGACTCGAGAGTGGGTGTCATGATGGGATCTAGTGGCCACCTAAGCTGCTGTGGTTCTGCCAGTCCCCGCTTCGCTATTTCAGCCTGTTCAAGAAATCTTCAGCGATCCTGAGGTGCTTTTCCATCTTTTCAGACGCCATTTTTCGTGCCATCGCGCACATCATTGCCCATCTTGGATTTTTCGCCAAGTCGTCAACGTGGTTCCAGATCCACCGCCAGTACAGTGCATCCCAGACGTCACACCATTCCCCCTTTTCATAATGGCTCATTTTTTTGACATAGGCAGATCCGGAGAAATATGGCTTGGTGGTGATGTTACCCCCATCTGCGTTCTGGCTCATTGCGTAGACGTTGGGAACCATCACCCAGTCATAACTGTCGATGAAGAGTTCCATGAACCAACGGTAAATATCATCTGGGTCGATCTCGCAAAGAAACATGAAACCGCCGAGAACCATCAAACGTTCGATGTGATGGCAGTATCCGGTATCGTTTAATCGCGAAATGACATCGTCGACAGGCGGGATGCCGGTGGTTGCGTCGTAAAAGCACTGCGGCATGCTTCGGTGATGCCGCCAGTGATTGGTGGTCCGCATGGTGACACCTAAGTCTTGGTAGGTCGCATGCATGAATTCTCGCCAACCGATAATTTGTCGTATGAAGCCTTCGAGTGAGTTCAGGGGAACTTCTTGGGTTTCTGCATGTTTCAGTACGGCTTTTAGAATCTGGTCCGGTGTTAACAGTCCGATATTCAACATGGGGGTTAAGACACTGTGCCAAAGCCAGGATTCACCTTGCACGATGGCATCTTCGTAATCGCCAAAAGCGGAAAGCCTTTCATTTACAAAATGCTTGAGCCAAGTCTCAGCAGCTTTTCTTGAAGAGGGGTAGAAGAGTTGATCCAAGTTGCCGGGATTATTGGGGAAGTTTTTCCCGACATATTCCGCCGCTTCCGAGTCATAGGTGTCCCTTTTTAATTCCAGCAGGGATGGGATTTTACTTAGCAATTTCTTGGGGATCTTTTTACGGTTTTCTTCATCAAAACTCCACTTCCCACCCACTGGTTGGGCCTTATCCATAAGCACATCAAGTCGAGTACGTTGCCACTTGTAGTAGTCCGCCATGAACCAGCGTTTCTTTCCACTTCGGTATTCATCGTTTTCTGCATCGCTACATATGAACATTGGGTTTGGCAGGAATACCAGTTCCGCCTTCAGCGCCTCGCAAACCCTTGTCAAACGTTTCTTGAGAAGGAAGTCAGCCGGTTCCACGGTTGTGATTAGCTTGTCCGAGCCCTTCAGCAGACCTTTGATCTTGCGTTTAAGAAAATCAGGTTTGAAGTCATGGTTGTGGTAGGTGAGTGCGAAATTCTTTGACGCGAGCTCGTCGTGGTATCGTTTCATCGTGGAACGATGTAGCCACAGTTTTTGAACATGAAAATCGACTGGGTGGTGCAAGTCACCAAAAAACAAGGGTGCTTCCAGGAGCGCAACCCGCTCAGGCTTGAGTTTGAGGCCAGGGTGGTTTTTGAATAGCTGGTTCGGAAAAATCAGTAGTATCAAGTTCCAAGCCTATTTTGAAGTTGGGATGGTATAGCTGCTTTTGCTTCGAAGCAGTGACATTGTTTTGGTTGGGGTGCTTCGGGCGGTGCTGAATGGGGATTTCATAAATTAAGGCAGTCTGAGCCTCTGCGAGGCGTTCGGGGCATACTTCATGCAGTTATCAGGGAACACTGCATCTGCCGCTCACTCATGAGCTAACTGAGTTAGGTCTACATTTTCAGGTGCTCCAGCCAGCAATCGGGTCGTTTTCGCATACGGGGGGATTACCCTGCCGCAACCATTGACTGTAGGAGGGTGTTAAGATGAGAGAGCATGAGCTGTATATGCGGTTGTGTGTCCGCCTTGCGTGGACGAAGAGAGAAGAAAGGACGCGGCGAAGACGGGCCGCAGAAATGTTAGATCGGCTGTTGATGTCGAGCGTCATGCGGTCGATTGAGTGGGGCCCTGTCGTCGATCAGGCGATACCGCCTGTTGGGTGTCGAAGCAGACTCGATCGCCGGCGAGACGCGTGGGAGGTCAAATGAAGCAAGTCGCTAACGGATGGATAGTCAGTCTAGAGGATTTGCTTGAAAGGTCTGGTCTGGTAGAAATTTTGCACGGCAGGGTAGTTCGTTTTTCGGTCTAAAGACGCCGATTCGGCTTTGTTTGGTATTTTGTCGGAATGGCGTGCGAGAGCACCCCGCGGCAGGTGCACGAGGGAGCAAATTACGCACCCCAGAGGCAGCGAAGAACTGTTGAGCCACAGGAAACTGTTGCCGGCGCGTTAGTTCGAAATGGGCGTTATCGGGTCTTTTACCAACGCTCATCGACTAAATGCTTGAGACTCTCGGGGGGCGACGGAGCACACTGCCCCGGTTTTAGATGATTATTCCGCTCCAACCGGGTGAAGAGGCAAGTAGAACGGTCCTCCGTCCCCGTAGTGATTTAGTGACCCGGGGACAAGCGCGAGTGACTGTCTCCACCTGTATGCTCAAAGCTTTTTAACTGCTTTGCACGTCGTACGGCATTGATGCCACAGCGGTTTGGCTAGCGGTCGCGGGGGAAGCCACAATGAACCGTCAATCGCTGTCCCGAGCTGTTTCGGTTGGATCGGCAATTCCTTCGGATCGCGAGCGGGGTTAGACTGTAGGTTCCTTTCGATGACTGGGCCCCGATGACTAGGGCCCGATCAATCGGGCCCTTGATGATCAGAGGCCTTGATTATCAGGGAATTTGATGATTCGGAGTCTTGATTCGATGCCTACCCAGGATGGACTCTCGTCGAAAGGTTGGGGAACACTGACCGTTTAGCTTTCTACCTCTTATTTGTGTCTTGTGATGAAAAACAACCTTCTGATTATTTTCCTCGCGTTCATTACCAGTGTGCTTTTAACGGCCGCTTTTGCTGTTGCTGGGACAGTTGATCCTGCGCAGGCTGCCTGGCACAAGAAGTACAAGACGCAGGAGAACGCTCCGAAGCCTTCAGAAATGCTTCTCAACACTGAAAAAGAGCCCGATTTGACTGAGGGTTTTGACTCTCTTTTTAATGGGAAAGATTTGAAAGGATGGACACCCAAGGGTGGAGATTGCAAATTTGAAGTCAAAAAGGGAATGCTGGTGGGAACGTGTGTTCCTGGGACAGGCAGCACCTATTTGTGTACTGACAAGGCAGACTTTAAAAACTTCATTTTTACCTGCGAGATGCGTTGGGAAGTTGACGGAAACTCGGGGGTAATGTTTCGGGCACGAACAAGGCCTGGCAAAAAAGAGGTAACCGTTTACGGGCCACAGGCAGAAATGGAAGGCATCACGGGTGATCGCTTTTGGTCAGGAGGCATCTATGGGCAAAGTTGTGGTGGGTACTTTTATCCTGTTTGGCTCGAAGAACACGCAGCTGCTAGGGCAGCCTTGGATCGGAAAGGCTGGAACCGTTTGACGATCTCGGCCCAAGACAATGTAGTCAAGACCTGGATCAATGGCGTCCCAGTGGCTCATTGGGTCGATAAGGGAGAGTACCCGGAGGGTTTCTTTGGTTTGCAAATACACAAAGGCAACAAGGGGCAAGTTGTTTGGAAAGACATTCGCGTGAAAGAGTTGCCGTAGTGCCGTCACCAAGATGCCGATTGAGTCACGCGTCTTTCCTTGCGCGTCGCGTGCTTTGCTGTGGGTTTAGGAGTAGTGGAGTTGCGCTGCTGTTGGGTAACTTCAAGTATCAGCGACTTCAAGTGCCAGCGGCAGCACGTTGGCGCGGCTTAACACCTCAGCAAAAAATAGATTCCTAGCATTTTGACAAGTCAGCAGCTCGGCGTTTCAGACGCTCAAGGCTGCGGATTTTGTTGAGCACTGGAAGTGTTTCTTGTTCGCCTGGCTTTTCGATACGATTTCAGTTCCTGTTTTGTGACCACGTTATCCTGATTTATGTTATCGGGCGGGATGAAATCCGACGCAAAGCCCGCGATTTCGTCCCTTGCCAACTTTTCATCTTGGTTACGGTCGAATCGTTGGAACACTTCATCAATAGAGGGCGGATTAGCTTGACTCCGGCGTGGGGGCGGATCGTGCTGCGGATCAGTCTGAGGGAAGGTTCCAGGCGGCCCGTCTGAGTTCGGCTGAAGAGCGTTTTCTTTTTGGGAGCGTTGGTGCTGAGTTCGTGTGCGTTGGCTTGTGATACGGGTTTCCGCAGGGGCTTGGGCTTCGCGGGCCAACTGCCCCCAAGTGCGGAGGTATTCGGGGATTGGGATGGTACCGTCCCGATTACGATCCAGCAGCGAAAAAAAAACGCTCGCGAGGGTCGGGTTGCCCATGCGTTTTCTGCTGGTTTCGACAAACTCCATCGACTCAACAATGCCATTTTTGTTTTTCTCCATCGCTTGGATGATTGCTTTCCCTTAATCGGTAATGATCCGGTTGAGCACATATTCAGAGCGTGTGACCACTCCGTCATGATTTTCATCTGATGCGGTGAAAATGCCTGCCCGAGCTTGAGGCGTCAGGTATCTGCCGCCGTCGACGTATTCTTCTTTGGTGTGTTGACCATCACGATTGGGGTCCGTGCGATGAAACAGGTTTGAGTAGTTATCGATTTCAAGTAGCGACACGCCCAATTCGAATTTTGCGTCCAAGACGCTTCATCAGGTCGATTACGGGAACACCATTTACCATGGTTGGGTGAACAGGCTTGGGCTGCTTTGGCACACCTGGACGTCTGCCCTCATGTCCGAGTTGCGCGGCCTCGGGTTTTGTTGCGCCGGTTTGTGCCAAACCAACGGATACAAACGGATGTGGCGACAAGCACGCCAGAAAAACAACAAGAAGAGTCGTAGTGTGAAAGTATGCTGAGTAGGATTTGGAACGCTTTGAGGTGAAAATAGATTCGTGCACAAAGTGGTTTAGCTGTGCCCTCGCTTGATTGACATTAACGAGCGGTATGATTTCTTTGGGGAGAACAATGATGGATTTTGCTGAGCGAGGGCATCGATAAACCCGCGCGTTTGATTCGGGTAGAAATGCAAGATTTGAAAGCGACAAGCGATGAAAGGTTATTTTGATGCTTGGTCGTCGTAAGGGTGTTTTAGGGCGCGTCCGGGAAGCGCTCCGGTGGGCCTCCCATCGACAATGGTGGCTTGCCCGTTGACAAACAAAAATTGTATT
>NZGD01000157.1 GCA_002690925.1 Rhodopirellula sp. | reverse complement strand
GGTGGGCCGTGCGGATAAGGAGTCTTGATTGGTGTTCTTAATCTGGATAAGGACACTTGTCTTGGCTTCCTGCTGTGGCACGGCCGAATTAACGGTTTCGGTTGAGAAAAGTCTCTTATTGATTTCCGGAAGGGGGATTTCATCGGGCAATGGCGGAGGCACAACGAGCCGCCATGGACGGGGGCCTGGGGCAGAATGAGGAGAGTAGGAAGGGGGCCAGCCATCCTACAGCAAAGAAGCTCAGTGAGGGTTTGTCGGGGGAGACAGACATCAACAGAGCCGGTACACCGAGAGACGGAGCTGCAGAAGCTATTGAGCAAGCAGATGGAGGGCAGAAGCTGCGCTCTGGGGCCAACGGGCCTCAGCCTGCTGGCAATGGGAACTCATCCAAGAGTCCTGGGACAAAGGATAGACAGCCGAGCAGTGGGCCCAGCGTGAAGGCTGGGAACCCCTGGGGCAAACTGACTCCCATCGTGGAGTCTGAACCAAATGATTCTGCTGAGCGCGAGCAAGCAGCTGAGCAGCTGGCAAAGGCGAAGGAGGAGCAGGAGAGGGCCAGAATGAAGGCCAGCCAACAGCTCTTTAAGGACAAAATGGCAAAGGCCGTGGCAGGCCTTGCCGAAGGCAAGAACTTGCATGAGGTGCTCCCAGTGAACCGAGAGGATCCGGCAGGTCTTAGGGAAGGCCAATACCCACAGGAACCAGTGCAGAAGGTGCTGTCCCAGGTTCGGAGTCGTCTCTCTGACCCCGCCAAGGCAAGGCTCAGGAACACCATTACGGCGGAGAAGATTGAAGCGGTGAGAGCGACGGCTACACCACAGTGCGGTGAACCAGGATTGCATCTGCGAGGCAGGATGTCGGCGGGAGAAGACATGCTCAGGTATAGAGTCTTCGGTCTACACAAGGAGTATAATGACCAATCCAAATATGGGGGCAAGGATTTGATCGCCAGGATTCAGCAGAAGTTGAACAGCAGGGGGATCATTGGTGGTGTAGTCATGTCCAGACATAGAAACGTGGGCGAGCAGGCATACTTCGACCTGGTTGCTGAAGACAGTTCTCCTTTAAGGGAGTTTATCGATGGCACTCGGCAAGTGTGGTTCGGAGAAGGACACACGACCAGCAGGCTGTGGGTGGGTTATGTGGTTGATTTCACACCCAGACATACGGCACACCTCACCTCACAGAACGGAGAACTGCAATCTATGTTGGATACACTTAACCAAATCGATCCTGTGAAGTATTCAGTGGGCAACCTGATGCATTTGTTACACAATTGTCTGATCAAGGCAGATGTGGCTTGCGACAGGCCTTGTCCGCGGCAGACGGAGAGGGTGAGTCAACCGGGCCAGAAAGGAAAGCAAATCAGGCCCGTGGACCCACTCGGCCAGAGGGCCTTGTATGAGTTTTCTAGCGAGGAGCCAGAGACCTTGAAAGCGGCCGCCTATGTCGCTCATCACCACGGGATCCCAATCTATGAAGGGCTTACTCCTGATGACTCTGTGTTCTGTGTGATGGTGGGATTGAAATTTTCGGCAGCGGAGGAGAAGACAGAATACGTCACCTCACTGCAGAGGGAAACGAAGAAGAAAGAAATGGTTGTCAGATTCGACAACAACCAACCGCCAGAGGATATCAAAATGCATGCCCAGAAGGTCTTTGGGGCAGCGGCAGTCTATGCCGGCTACCTGGGGGACAAGTTGCTCCGGAAGATTGTGGCTGATTTTCCCGAATTGGAAGGAAAATTGCTTGAAGTGCGGCCTCTTAAGGATGTGAATCAGAATTGCTGGAATCCTAAGCCAGCCAATTGCAAGACCATAATCCTGGTGTTTTCTGATGATGGGGAGCGGGTGGCCGAGAAATTGATGCAAATGGTAAACATTCGGGACCCAAATGCGGTCACCATAGGTACGACATTCGAGGTGTCACCCGAACAGCTTGCGAATGCGAGATACGATTTCTTTCACATTCCGGGAGCTGCACCAAGCGGAATCAATATGGCTTGGGATGATCCAGCCGATGACGAGGCCTTGGTTTCAGCAGGAAAGAATGGGGCTGTTGGTCCTAGGAAGGGAGGGTCCAGTGTCGCCAAATTGCCGGACCTTAAAACCCCCAACGATCCTGCAGTGCAACTCTTGACAGAACAAATGAGTGAGATGAGGATGGAAATGCAAAGAGTGCGAAGCTACATACAACACCTGGCGCAAACTGGCGATGCTAGAACAGCAGCACAGTTGATGACCCAAGACCAGCACGTTGTTGACGCACCCCACGCTCTTGACAGAGATCGATTCACAGAAGTGGATGGCGAGCGGGCCACATTGGAGCTGGATCAAGAACCTCTGAACGTCAACTTAAACAAGCCTCAACTGTTGGAGTTGAACTTTCCGATAGCTGACAGACAAAGTAGCAATGTGAAGGAACGGAAACAAAAGGTGTCCACGTTGCTGGCATCGAAGGCTAAGTGTTATATTCCGGCCCGTATTTTCGACAAAGAAGAAGTCAAAGTTCTGAGCGGGCATCTCAGAGCACCGGAGGGTGTGCAGGACCTTCGCCATCTGATTGACTGCACGGAATTTTGGAAAAACCCCGAGGAAGTCTTTGAAGCAGTTCGCCAGTTGTTGGCTGAAGGCATTTGTCGCCAAAGTGTGGTGAAAGGTCATGGTCTGGTAATAGAGAAGATACAGAAAGTGACCGTTCCATCGGATGGGCCAGCCAGGGCGGATAAGGGGAAGGAACAGAAAACCTCAAAGCAGAAGAAGTCAGCAGCGGATTCACGAACACCAGTGGGCTCGCCCGCAGTGGTGAAGCCACCACTGGACCCCAGTACCCTACGTGGAGCAAGGCCTCGAACCCAGACTCGGGTCCCTGCAGGACAACAAACCCTGAAGGAGGTGGTGGCCCGCGTGCCCCGGGTCGAATGCCCACCCTCACCCACAAGTGGTAAGAGAGCAGAAAGTGGAGCCGAGTCACCTCGTACGGCCAAGCGGGCCGCCAATGAAGAGAACTTGGCAGCCTCACACCGTTCACGAATGGAGGTGGACGGGCCGACTGGAGAATCATAGGGTCGCTCAGGCGACCAGGCTCGTGGAGCTCCACCACGGACACAACAAGCAGAATGACGTCACCTGGGGCCGAACATCTGGAATCGGATGGCGAGGAACGGATTTCAGATTATGGCTCTGGCAAGGGTAACCGAGAGCGTTGTGAACGAGGGGAGCGGGGATTGCAGGGACCGCAACATACTCCCGGTTTAGGTTTGAATACACGAGCTCAAGCTCGCTACGCACGGACACGCCAACAACAACGCGAGAAGGCGGAGCGCCGGGAGGGACGTTTGACATTACGGGAACGAATGCATCAGCTGGTCTTGAACTGGCGAAAGGTTTGGAAAGACGGGGATGGGGTAGCAGCATTCCAAACGGGACTGTTAGCTGATCTGCATCTTTTGGAGAAGGAACTTCAGGTACAGGATGATCACCTAGTCAGGTGCAGGGAATTGCAAACTGAGGTGTGCAAACTGGTATTGCTGAGTACTCAAGAGTTGGACATTACCCATGCCTCGTTGGAGCCGGATGGGTTGAGGCATGACATTCAGCATCTGGAGGAAATAATGACTGCCAGTTTTCGACTTTGGAAGCAGCTGAAAGTGCTGCAAGCAGAATCGTGTATCCATCGCAGCTTGTGGATGGACTTGGAAATTTTGGGCCACATGGCAGCAGTGGGCGAGAGAACTCTATCACAGCGTCAGGGATCGGGCCCACTACAGTTAGATGAATTGATGAATAGGGCTCAACAGCAACAATTGTTGAGAAGGGTTGAGGGTTCTTCAAAAACCGTGCATGGGGGACAGAGACTCAGTTCCACAACCTTGCCGAGGTCGGACGGGGGGACCGAAAAGCCTCCACAGACGGCAGCAGGTCATGAGCAACGGCCAGCCGGCCGGACTGAGCAATCCAAAGTGAGGAGACAACGGAAAGAGTCCTCAGGCCCTCAGGTTTTCACAGAACAGGAATCCTTGGGGCACCACAACGGGGTCACCTTGGATCAGGGACGGGTGGAGCAAATGCTGCGCACCGATCCCGCTGATGATGGCAATTGGTGCAGCAGCGGATGGGAACGGTGTTTTCCTGATGTGACTTTAGGTCCGGATGATGATGACACATGGGACAGCGCCAGCTGGCAACGTTGCTTTCCACGAGTGTTGGACCTGCTGGTGCAGCAGTACGAGGCAGACTCGACAGTGCTGAGTACTGAAAACCGACCTTTGAAGCTGACGCAATGGATTAATAGTGTGAATTCAAGCAACAGGTGGGACCAAGGCCTGACCAGCCTCAGGGACGGAGTTTGGTTGTCCGATGAAATACTATGGCAATTTCTACATCGCTGGGCTGAGTTGAATGAGTTTGGCTTTATGAACCACGCCCCGAGCACTTCGAAGTCAGTGTGGGTGGCTGACCCGCAGTTCTACACCCTGATGACACAGGAATTGAGTGAGAACCCGGAACGCTTGTTTCGGTCTTGCAGGGGCCTTTGGGGATTCAGCTCAGCATGGAAAATGGAAACTATTATCTTACCTGTTCATCTTGGGCGCCATTGGATCACAGCTGTGGTTGACTGTCGATCATCGGTGATCACTATTATTGATCCACTGGGGACAGAACACCGCGAGGTAGCTTGGACAATAAGCCGGTGGATGAATTACCTTACGGAATCAAAATGGCGAGTAGGGTCACGACAGTGGAGATACCGGCCTGTGCTCGCTCGCCGACAGCTCAACGGTTCAGACTGTGGGATTTTTTGCCTGCTGGATATTATGCAAGCAGCTGAGGGTATTGGCCCCAATACTCAACAGGAGCAGGTGCCTAGGATCCGCCAATGGGTAGCGAGCAAACTGTGGAGAGCAGGCGGACTGAAGTTGGAAGGGGTTGCGCCTGAAGAGTGGCGGTGCCAGCGACTCTTGTCGTGGCTGCAGCCGGCGCTGTCCCTCTGCCCCGTGGATATTCCTGTTGAACCAGATCCCTCGGAGCTGGAGGTCCTGGACCAGGAGTGGGCGCAGGCTCTGCCCGAAACAGGGGTGCTAATCGAGAATGACCCAGAACACCCAGCAGCACCAGCGATGCATCAGACCAAATTGAAAGACTGGTTACGGAACACTGATGACCTCTCTGATGATGAAGGGGCACAGCGACAATCCGAGCTGAACCCCAAAAGGGTGGCACCGACGATAGTGAATGCCCCGTATCAGGAGTTGGATACAATTGACCAGTGGCAGCTGAGCCTTGGTCGTCGGGCAGACCAGGTCCCGGTGATTTCGCTGAATGTCGGTCCGGTGGGCTTGAGAAATAGCCTCCTGTATCTGACATCCTTGGTGGCCAAATATTCTCCTGGGATTATGTGCCTGCAAGACATACTGGTGACTGCAAGAGGGAAAGAGAAAATCCGCAAAATGCTCAAACGAGAGCTTCCGCAGTATCACCTCAACTTCACAACTGGACGTTTTAAAAGCATTACGGATCAGGGCAAGCAATCCTGGTATTGGGTTGGCGTAGCTACTTTGACCCATCTGTCCCTGCAGCCTCAGGATCATGCATGGCCTTTGCATAAATTTGCTCTCTCCTCGCAGCTACAACGGATTTGTGAGGGCCGGGTCTTGGTCACGGCAATCGATGGGTATGGCACATTCCCTGACTTTGTGGTCAATGTGTATCAGCACCAAGTGCATTCAAAGAAGCAGGATCATCTGTTGGAAGCTTTGTCGAAAATTTTGAATGCATTGAAACATCGATCCAGTTCCATTCAGATCATGGGAGACTTCAATGCCAGCTTCTTGGGTAAGGGACGATGGCATTACAGTCAAGATTCCTCATCGGCGAAGGACCTTGAAGCAGCGGATAGAAGATTTACGGACTGGTGGGTTCAACATGACCTACGACAATATCCCGGCGCACTCCAGACGTTTGTATCATCGCAGGGACCGCAGCGAGCTGAATTGGATCACTACGGGGTGCTGAAGGTTCCCTCTGATCAATATGATGTCTCAGCGCACAGGACTCCCTGTCACCCCAGCCATGATCACAGACCCCTGGTATGCATGCTCCGTGCATCTACACTCCCTGCCCCGGCTATACGTGGTCATGACGATCCTGGACAGCGACTCAACATGCAGAAGTGGGAGGAGTATGCACCGGAGTTTCGGTCCCATTTGACGAGCTTACTGGAATCTACAACACCAATCGATGCTGAGAGCATACAGCAAGTTTTGATTCAGGCACGCGAGCGGGCTTTGGAAGTGATCGGGACGAAGAGGTTGAGCACAGCCAACCGTCCCGGTGACTCGAACAAGGACACTCGCAGGGTGGACAAAGAAATTCGCCAGCTCCGACAGGCTCGAGATGAATTGCTTCGGGCAGGCCCTGAGCAATCCGTTAGAATGACACGGGCCAGGCGGGAGGCGATTGAAATCATGAAGGGAATGCCTCCGACACGAACAAGCATTCTCAGTGGGGAACAGAAGGATCAACTGCAAGAGCTACAGGAGGCTCTAAAGAGTCTTGGTGCCAAGCGGAGGGAAATGGTAGCTGGCCTACGGAAAGAACAGTATGAGAAATATGTTCAGAGGCTTCGGCGACAGATCGATCAGGCTGGGTGGCAGGAGACGCAAAAGTTTTTTGAGAAGAAAGGTACTTCTCTTCATATGTGGGGCATCCTTCCCCGCAATAAACAGCTGCGTTACCCGAATGTTGTAAACTGCCAAGGACCATGGGAATCATGGCTTGATGATTGGACGGGGACCAAGATCTCGACGACAGTCCGGCAGAGGATCAGTCAGGATCAGTGGCTCTCCATCACAAATGTGAACGGCACGACCGCGATGATTCGACAAACACCACAAGGGGTGGACATTGAGATACAGCCTCTGGATGAGATCCACCGATTTCTGCAGCATCGGCCACCAGAAGCTGAGGCTGCTCTGCGGTGTTGCCCAGAGGCTCGCCCATGGACTGATTCCAGGGACATATTGGCGCAACTTGAATATTTTTATGGCACGCAGTCAGTGCACACAGCTGCCACCTGCCCCAAAGGCCATTGCCGTCCAGTGCCTCTTTCGAGCTCTGCGTATGGAGAAAGGCAAATTCACTGGTGGTGCCAACAGTGCCAACAGAGTGTCTCGCTGAGCATACCAGAGCCGACCCTGCCGGATGATCTGAAGGCCCTGCTTCAGCTTCGTAAACTGCCAGGCACTGGCTTCTTAAGCAAACCGATCTCAGCCCGCGACGTTGCCTGGGCTGTTAAGCAACTCCCACGATGGAAATCCCCGGGGGGGGACGGGATCGTGTACGAAATGTTGAAGGACGGGACACCACAGTTGTGGGATGCTATTACGGACGTATTGAATCAGATCATTTCGGGTCAGAAGGTACCAGACTCATGGAAGGGTGGCATCATTACTTTGTTGGAAAAGCGTCAGCCCGCATATATGCTCGAGAATCTTAGACCGGTCACCCTGCTACCCTCAATGTATAAGCTGCTGACAGGCATCCTAGTTGAACGGCTGAAAGGGGAGTCGGAGGCAGCGGGCTTCTTGGAGGGCACGCAAGAAGGGAGCCGTCCTGGACGAGTGCCCCAGCGACCAGCTGCTAAGATCCAATATGTACTTAGAGAGGCGAAGAGAAGGAAACAGAAAGTGTACATTGCGTATATTGACTGGTACAATGCTTTCTGTTCAATGGATATGAATAAGGTCCACATCCTATTGAGGGAGGCAGGGATGAGTGAATGTGACGTTGACCTGTGGAGACGAGTACAGGAAGGAGCATGGGCTCAGGTCCGTACAGAACACGGCTTGACAGCCAAGATACCAATCACGCGAGGCATGCCACAAGGGGATAAGGCCAGTCCGCTGCTTTTCGCATGCTTCATGAACCTTTGCTTGCGAATGCTGCTGGATACTGGCACGGGGGTTACCCATTCGTGTGGGATCAGACGAAACCATCAGGCCTTCGTGGATGATCTGGCACTAATTGCTCACACGGTGGGAGATATGAACCTGCTGCTTCAGCGGATTCAGGCATTCTGTGAGTGGTCAGGGATGCAACTTTGTGTTCAGAAGTGCGAAGTCACTGGATACGATTTTGCGACAGACCAGGAGCTCCCAGTCTCACGGATACAGTATGCAGGACAGAGCTTGACGCCTCTCGCGGCAGATGATGCTTTCCGATATTTAGGAGTACGCACAGATGCGAAGGGGGGCACCCAATCCGAGTGCCTGCATGTTCTCTCCAAAACCAATCGGATCAGTAGAGCAATGAAGAAGCACCCGTTTACCCCGAAACAGGGAGAGAGGATGGCATTACAAGTTGCATACCCGGTTTTTCGGTACAGTGCAAGTGTTACTGCCTGGACTCGTCATGGACTGACCCAGTTGGACCGGCAATGGGCTCTGTTGCTGAAGCGAGCGTGGAGACTTCCAGACTCTGCCAACTCGGAAACCTTTCGCATGCCACCGATGGGCGGGGGAGTGGCTCCACAGACAGCGTTCATTCAGCACGCTAAGACGGTCTTGCGTGACGTTCAAACCATGACCAAGGAGCCTGATGGGGAGATATTCCGCCTTATGCAAGATGAGCTGGGTCACCTGGCTAGTGAGTGGCAAGTCACCTGCTGGGATGAACTTCAAACGATGTTGGTAGCAGTGGACGAACCCACGGAGTATTCAGGATTGGTCGGCAAACTTCTCTATGCTACAGGATGGGTAGGGATAGGGTTTGACTGGCCGAATCTAGAATGGCCGACATTACCTGGGCAGTCACTCACCTCTTATGTGAACACTTACTTTCGAGATGAGACGAAAATGTGCTGGAAGGAGGCTTCACGCTGGGCGGAGCTCACCTCAGCAGCTAGAGGGATACGGACGCTGCTCAAACACCAGGTGCGACAGGTGGACAACCTAATTTACCCTGGCACGAATCAGTGGTGGGTGGATCCGGGGCTGGTAAGGAGTGAGGAACGCCTCTCCTTGTTGACAGTGCTTGAGAAAGTCAGTCTACAAGCAGGCAGACCAAAATACCGATACAACATAGGACTGCACTTACAGAAGCGATCCAGAACCGGATCTGGGCCTGAAGACAGTGACTGGCAGCCTAACCGTAGACAAATTGAGCAGGACATCCA
This sequence comes from Rhodopirellula sp., assembly GCA_002690925.1. Lineage (GTDB taxonomy): Bacteria > Planctomycetota > Planctomycetia > Pirellulales > Pirellulaceae > Rubripirellula. Next base: position 3,271 of record NZGD01000157.1, on the reverse strand, counting down.
AGATATCCTCCACAAAGTGTCAGAGGCCAATGCACGGGCGAAGGCAACACTGGAACAGAAACGCACAACTGAAGGTCAGTTGCCATCAAAATCTTGGATTAAGCCCCGCCGCAAGCGAGGCAGAAAGGAAGAACCCACATATCTAGGGAGGCAGGCTCGTCAAATCCTCAAACACCACTACAGCATCACGGGGCTCAGATATACAGTGCTCCTTAGAACGGGGGTGGATGCTGACCTTCATCTTCAAGCCTTACATGGCTCTGATAAAGAATTACTTTTGACGCTTGTTCGCCAGCACAGGTGTTGGGTGCTGCCGCGCCACTTCTGGCCTACAGAAAGGTGTCCAGTGGGGCCGGGCTGGTGGGTGTACGCAGACGAGCTACAATATAACACCCGTTGGAAGTGCTGGCAGGTGAAGGTCCAGTGTATTGAGAGAGAGATTGATCACATGTGGTTAACCCTACGAGCTGACCAGGTCAGACTCTCCATTGGGTTTTGGCAAGGATCCTCTACGGTGCAGGGCTGCTGCTGCCCAGCAGATCTAGGCAGCCTGGGCGTGGCGGGCAGCCACCTGCATCCAGTCGAACAGGCGTATTGGGAGACACAAGCAGCGCCCCCGTCAGCAATACGAGTACGATTACATGATCGACAGCACCTGCGGGCGCAATCTGGTCACAGGAAAGGACGCCAACTCCACTTGGGTAGTACACCAATAGCTAACCCAGGGCAGTCATGGGTGCCTCTCACAGTCGGGTGTCGCCGACGACTGGAACCCATAGATTGCGAGATCCATTTAGACACAGACCTGGAAGCTCCTAACAAAGAGCTAGAGGTTGATGGGCTAGGCCCTGGACGGCTATATTTCAACAAAGGATGCGCGTGTTTGAAGTTTGATGCTATAGAGATTGCTCTCCAAATGGAAGGTGCAAAGTATATGGTCTTGGAGAACGAGTTTACGTTGCAGCTAGTGGCCTCTATGTGGTATGGGTGGGAGGATGACCTTTGCACCAGATACTCTCAGGAGTATTACACACCGGCATGGCAACTGACTCGACAGCTAGCACAGCTGACGGAAGCCCAGTGCTTAGTCGGACCGAACCCACTGGAAGCGGATCCTAACTTCGGAGTTTGGTGGATGGACGGAACACAACAACTCATGGAAATGGAAGGTGAGGGCTGGGTAATCATCTGGTCTGCTGTTCCACCCGCCCATAGAGCAGACATACTGCAGCAACTACAACATTTACCTGAACGTTTACAACTCAGATGGGTAATCCTCACACAGGGTCGCCTGACACATTCAGAGACCAGCATGCTGAGGAATGTCGCCAAAGATGTAACCCTCCCAGGGGGGCTCTACTTTTACACAGATCAATGGTGGCATACGGGGACCAAATGCCTGTGCGCTGGACCGATGGATAAAAATGGGACTCCATACCCCATCCACCTCTGGACGGCTGGATGTGGACACTTGCGGGTGAGGGACCTCTCGCTTGACTTGGGCACACTCTGGGCGGTTCCATGGGATGCACCACGACATGGAAATGCTCAGATGTATCTCGCTTCTACCCCCTCGGGCAGATTTCGGAAACAGCAGGCCTCCTTCGCGTGGACAGATGGAAGCGTACAAATGTCCGAGCATGGGCTGAGTAATGGGGCAGGGATTGTGCTCCGGATAAATGGCGTGGAGCAGGCCGAGTCCCTGCGCGTTGGTGGAGAACCCAATGTTATGAGAGGGGAGGGAGGAGCGATCACACAGGCAGTTCGAGCAGCTCCGAAACAGGGATTACTCATTGTTTTTTCCGACTCCCTAGGCAACCTACAACATCTGAATCATTGGCGGAGACAGGACTTCCGACCATACATCGGGGATCATCCAGCCCCGGATATATTGGAAGACCAGTTGGAGGCGATCAGACTACGGGAAGGGCCGACATGGCTGGTCAAAGTGCGGGCACATGCGGGCGATCCTGGGAATGAAGTGGCCGATGTACATGCAGGACGAGGTACTACCTCGCACACAGTACATTGGGAATGCGAGAGCCAGGGCTGGTTGTTAAACATACCCGATCCGAACAAGGAAGCTAACATTACATCGTCTGGATGGACGCAGCAGGTCCAAAGACATTGCCAGCACCTTGTTGCGACTCGATTAGCGTGGCAGGTGGAAGGCAACCCAAAGGCGTCCTTCGCAGCACAATCATTGATTCGGAAGGACAGGGCTCGACCCCTATTGGCTGAGGTTCTGATGGAATCTCACCAGCATTCGACATGCTCTGGATGGGCTAAACGAGATTTGCTCTTGGCTCGCTCCAACGTCTTTCCCACGAACAGCCGCAAGGCCAAATGGTTTAAGTGGGAGAGTGGTGCCTGCACCCTATGTTTGGCGCCAGATGAGCACTTTGGTCATATCCAATTGGTATGCCCACCGTTGTCGGGAGCACGCACAGTGGCTCACGATCTGTTGGTGGATCAGCTATACGACTTTTTATTATTGGTCCCTGGACTTCAAGTGTGGAAGGAACATAGATTGCAAGATCTTTTCCCTATCCTGGAGGAACAATCCTCCCCTATCAAGAACTTCAAGCCGGATATTCTAGCTTGGCACCGGGAAACAAATAAATGGTTTCTGATTGAGATAACGAGGGGTATTGATCGCGACTCCGAAGACGGTCGCATTGATGCACTCATTGATAAAGACGAGGATAAGAAAGCGAAGTATCATGAGACCTGCCTGCTCCTGCAGCGCCACACAGAAGGTGGGGAGGTCGAGCAGCTGAACTTTGTTATGGGCATAAAAGGCTCCATTATTGAATCCAGATGGCGGGATAATCTCCTCAGGCTAGGTATACAATCACAAACCCATAGACGGACCAGGTCCGATGGTTCAGTGTGTAAGTCTAAGCCTCAGGTAACTCAGGAGGAGGTCATCAAGGCCATGATTAGGAAAGGCATTGAAGGCACACATAAGGTGTGCCAGGCAAGACACGAAGCTTTGAAAGTGCAGCCCTGCAAATGACAGGGTTGTGAATGGATGCGTTGGGACTGTAAATCTCTTAGCTCCTTTGAAAAGTTTGATATGGAAGAGCTTGACAAGGTCTAGAAGTTGACTTTGTTGCTTGCTTTTTGTTAAGCACTTTAGGTGCGCCAGGGGAGTCTTGGACTCTCCCAAGTAATAAAAGCTATCATCATCATCATCATCTCAAGTTTCCAGTCATCCTGATGTAGGCTCATGCTCTGAAAGTTGAGATAGTGCTGAAATTCAACAACG
>NZGD01000156.1 GCA_002690925.1 Rhodopirellula sp. | reverse complement strand
CTTGATACGCCCCACTGTTGGCCAGTTCCAATCGCGAGCGGCCCAATGGGCGGCCATCACACAACCTTCACCAACCCCTATGACAACCAGTGCGTTGAGGTTTAGGCTCTCTTGATCGTTCTCTCCCTTGAGAAAGCTCTTCGCCTTCTCAAGATCGTACTTGATGATGTTTTCAATGTCGCGTCTTGACATCTTCGAGGTGTCCATCTCAGCTTTCTTGCCCTTGCTGTTGACCTGCTCTCGACTTCCACCATGACCCCGATAATCTGGCACCAGAACAGCACAACCCGCGTCGCGTAGTGCAACAACCAATTTGGCATAGGGGCTTGCCTGACCTTTCCACTCGTGAACAAGCAGAACGGTCTTCGCAGCCTTTCCTTTTTCAGAGGGGAAATAGAATGCACGGAGCTTCTTCCCATCCTTTGTCACCAATTCGATGGTTCTTGGCTTGGGCTTCTCGTCTTTCTCCTGCGCGTTGGCGATTGGGGATAAAGCCATCGTAGTGAACGTGATCACCAAGAAGCAAAAGATACCTGCCCAACAACGCCGGCCTACATGCCAATGCGCTTCGCAATTCGTAGCTGCAAAGATTCGCATCCAACTTCCCTTCACACTGAGTAGAAACACATGACGAACGCTGATCGCTCCGCCTACTGACAAGAGTAAACACAAGGCATGTTCAGGTCAAATTCACTTCATAACACGCTGCGTTTCTCGTACGGATTCAGTATACTACACTTGCTCTGTTCTCTCCTCTTCATACTCACCGAAGGTGACTCGTGCCGGTACGCCAGCCCTCTATCCTCGTCACATTCCTAACGACCCTTGCAACCGCGATCCTTGCAATCGCGATCCCTTACGACTTGCAAGCCCAGCGAAATCTGACAGACATCCCGGAGCCGGACACGACTGCCGAACTGGAAGCCATGCAGGTGGATGATGCTGCAGCGCTCAACCTTTTTGCATCTGACCCGGACATCAGCAAGCCAATCCAGATGAATTTCGATTCCACTGGCGGTCTCTGGGTCGCGAGCAGCGGGGTTTATCCACAGATCAAACCGGGAGAAATTGCCAATGACAAGATCATTGTGCTGCGTGATACCGATGGTGATGGCGTTGCCGATCAACGCACTGTCTTTGCAGATGGCCTGCTGATTCCCACCGGCGTTGCCCCCGACAGCCCCCACTCGGCCTACGTTGTGGACAGCACACGTCTTCTTTACCTGCAAGACACTGACGGCGATGGGCAGGCCGACCAGAAACGCGTGGTTCTGAGTGGTTTTGGCACCGAAGACACCCACCATCTCGTACACACGCTGCGAATCGGCCCCGACGGATGCCTATACTTCAATCAGTCCATCTACATTCACAGTCATGTGATTACCCCCTATGGCACACGGCATCTTGATGGAGGAGGAATTTGGCGCTATCGCCCCTCAACAGGACAGTTGGAAGTAGTAAGCAAAGGACTCGTCAATTCGTGGGGCCACGTGTTTGATGCCAACGGTGAATCCTTCGCAACCGACGGTGCCGGCTCCATGGGTTTGAACTACATCTTTCCTGATTCAGTTTTCGTAACTTCGCCAGGTGCGAAACGCTGGCTTAATGGACTCAACCCCGGAAGCCCCAAACACTGCGGACTCGAAATCCTCTCGGGAACTCACGTTCCATCGGATTGGGTTGGCGATTTTGTAACCAACGACTTTCGCAGCCATCGTGTTTGCCGATTCACAACCCAGCCCAACGGCAGCAGCTACATCAGTCGCCAGCAACCGGAAATCATTACCACACAGCGCGTCGCGTTTCGTCCCATCGATGCAGCGATGGGGCCGGACGGCGCTCTCTATATTGCTGATTGGTACAACCCCATCATCCAACATGGTGAGGTTGACTTCCGTGATGAAAGACGTGACCGGACCCATGGAAGAGTCTGGCGAGTTTCGTTTCCAGAACGTGCCCTCGACCCATGGCCAAACTTCGCAACCCAAAACGTTGACGGCTTACTGAAACTGCTGCGTGACCCGGCACTGCCAGTTCGCCAGTTCGCCCGAGAAGAACTGTGGAAGCGGGCAGATCAAAACCAAAATAAGGTCCTGGCAGCTTACCAGGCATGGACCGCAGAAGATCCCGGTGACCGAGCATTGGAACTGTTCTGGTTCTACGAAGTACTCGGCATGCCCGTTACCAATGAAATGTTAGGCATGTTCAATTCTGCTGACCCCGCCGTTTGGAGAACAATGCTGCGAAGCGTTTGGCGAAGCCGCCTGAATGAAGCTCCTGAAAAACCAATTTCTGCTTTATCGCAGCCGCTGACAGACCTGCTAAACCGAATCCTTTTGGAGCGAGATGACCCGCGTCTGCTTTTGGAAGCAGTCGTCTGCGCCGGACAACTTGACGCAAGCGTCAGCCCCGAGGCGTTGAGCACGGTACTTCTGGCATCGCAGCAAACCAGTGACCCGAACCTCAACTTTGCCATCTGGCAATCACTCCGAAGCCTGGACGCGACCTACTCCGAGCAATCCATCCTCGCATCAAGGGATGATTGGACGGGCAACTTGAACGAACTTGCCTCAGCGATCACAGCTATCGCTAACCCACAAGCCGCCGAGATCGGGGTGAAACTGATCGAGTCGCCCGAACTGTCGCAGCAAGCGATGGACCAACTGGTTGCCGCCGTAGCAGTGGCTGGAGATGCGAATCAACTCGGGAGAAGCTTCCGTGCCATGGTAAAACGGGACCCTGCCGCTGTAACACTGGCACGTGTCAAACCACTTCTCGATCGGACGCAACGCGACCGAACTGTACCGACCAACGTGGGACCAGCATTGGTCGAATTCTTCGGCCAAAAAGCACCTGACCCCCAAGGCACACGCCTGCAAGTTGTTGCCAAGATCGCCAACATCTGGAAAGTCAATGAACTGGAGTCAGCCCTGCTCAAAGCTTTGACGGCAACCACCGGGCCTGCACAACAGAAGATCATCGACACCCTTGCCGCGTACGACTCGCCAGAGGTACGAAAAACCCTCACGACCCTGTCAAAGTCTCCCGAAGCCGGGAAAAGGATCGCAGCAACACGAGCGATCGCGGCAAGGCGCCCTCGAGCAGCCATTCCGATGATCTTAAAACTGCTGCAGGATAAGGAAACCGGCGATGCAGCTTCAGCGATCGTGGTCAGCATGTTGAACCGCAAAGATCTTCCGCCAGTACTAGCTGCAGCGATTGATAACACAGAACTTCCAACAGACATTGCCCGCAGCCTGCTACGGGATGTGCGGGTTTCAGGAGGGCAGGCAAGCCTCGAAAAAGCGATACGCAAAGCGGGACAACTTGAACAGGCAAAGTGGAAACTGACACCTGAACTGCAAACCAAGCTGATTGCCGATATGAAAAACAAAGGGTCCGCGGCCCGCGGCGAGGAAATCTACCGGCGAAAAACTCTTCAGTGCATCAACTGCCATGCGATTGGCAATGCTGGTGGACTAGTCGGCCCGAACCTCATTAGCCTGGGAGGCAGTTCCCAACCCGATTACATCGTCGAAGCACTGCTCGCGCCAAGTGCAAAACTCAAAGAGGGATTCACAACCTTGACCGTCCTGACCGACGAAGGTGAAATCATCAACGGCATTTCACTGGGTAAAAACGGGGATGGGCTTCGCCTGCGTTTGGCTGATGGCAAAGAGATTCAAATTGCCCTCGATGCAATCGAACAGACCAAGCCAGGAAAATCGCTCATGCCCGAGGGCCTGCTTGATTCCCTGCCCCAACAAGAACTTGTCGACCTGCTGACATTCATGTCAGCTCTGGGACGAGAACCTGCCTACACCGTTTCGACCGAACCAATCGTTCGGTCATTGGAGACCCTTAACTACACCAACGCTGCCAGTTCAAGACTGAACCGCACCAGCATGGACACAGCGGCCAGCGATGACCCCAGCATGACATGGCGACCGCAAACAGCGAAGGTCGATGGCTCACTTCCGCTTGCCGAACTGGATCAGTTCAAACAGCACCGCACCCTCCCACACACTTCGTTCATTCGCTTTGGCATCACGATGCCAAGAGAAGGCGTGGCCAAAATTGACATTCCATCGGATGGTCTGAGCGCATGGATCGACGGCAAACCAACGCCAACGACCAATCTGAATACCTTACCTCTGGATGGTGGGGACCATGTCGTTGTCCTGTCGATCAATCGACAACAGTTGACCCAGCCATTTCCGATCAAAGTCGGTGGTGATGCGGTCATCAAGGAATAACTGCGGACACTCTTGAATGGTTGATCGGACTAGCGAATACCGATCGGCGTTTCACCCGCCCTGCAGTTTCAGCGACCTCTTTACCAAGTAAGTGTACTTGGTGGCTGGTTGTGGGTGATGGGCACCTCTTGATCGGCACGAGTCAATTCGCGTTTGGATTTCAAGCACAATCCACCGCCAGCCTCGGGCGGTCTGCATAGCAAGGTGCGTAACAGGATCCCACGATCAAGTTCCGCCAACGGCGACTTTCATCGATCGCACGGTAGCCTGAAAATCAAGACGCGGCCTGCTGATAAGCCTTTCGAACCTCATCTGCGATGATGCGAAATCCATCACGCACAATCTCATCCGCCATCGTAAAACTGACGCGCAAACACTCGTCGCGATGACGCCACTGCGGGTCATCAACGCCAAAGAAGAAATAGCTTCCGGGCACGACAAGCACGCCCCGCGATTTCAATCGTTCGTAAAGTTCACGAGATGTGATAGGCAAATCCTCGAACCACAGCCACAGAAAGAATGCGCCTTCGCTTCGGTGCACTCGATAGGGAAGGCCCGGATCAAAAAACTCATCCACCCACCCAAGAGCTTTTTGCGACTGCCCCTTATAAAAAGGCTGCACGACATCGTTACTCAGGCTCAGGATCTCACCGCTTTCAATCAACGGTTTCACAATGGCTTGGCCCACATTTGCGTTTGCCAATCCAACAATGGAAGTCATCGACCCCAACGCGCTGATGATCTCTTCGCGCGCGACAACGATTCCTGTTCGCGTGCCTGGCAATCCTATCTTGGAAAGACTCAGAGTTAGAATGATCCCGTCATTCCAAACGGGTTTTGCATCGGTGAAGATTGCATTTGGAAAAGGGGCTCCGTAAGCGTTATCAATCATCAAGGGAACGGACAAATCGTGCGCCAAAGCATTCAATCTTGATATTTCATCATCCGTTAAAACGTTTCCAGTCGGATTAGTCGGGCGAGAAACACAAATCGCTGCGATATCTTCATCGATGCGCAGCGAATCAAAATCGACGTGATACTTGAATTCATGATCACCCATCAACTCAATGCTTGGCTTGACTCCCGTAAAGATCTCAGTGCCGAGCGACTGATTGGCGTAGCCGATGTATTCAGGCACCAAAGGCAATAGGATTTTTTTCTGACGATCAGCATGAAAACGTCCAGCGAGAGCATTGAACAGGAAAAAGAAAGCGGTCTGCCCGCCCATCGTGACACCAATATTCTCCACGCCCACCTGCCAGCCGAACTTCTCGAAAAACAGTCCCGCCACCGCAGCACGAAACGATAAATTCCCCGCAGGCGGCTCGTAATTACCGAGCATGTGCTCAAGCTCGCCCTCGTTCGCAACAATTTCGCTCAACCGCTGTCGCCATCGTGCATCCATGACGGGTATATGCGCAGGCTGACCACCACCAAGCATTCGAATTTCATCCCCCCCTGAGGCCAGTGCATGCCCAAGGTCATCCATCAATTCACCAATGCCGCTACCGCCACATAAGTGCTTTCCAAATTCCGATAATTCCCAAGTCATCAACAGACCCCTGACACCACTGACTCGTTCCAAACCAATTCAAAATAGCCTAGGCACTTCTGCAGGCGTTGTAACCCCATGCACCGCTCACAAACCCAAGACAGTAGTCTACCGCCGTTGGACAACGCTTCTCTCGACGGTCAAGTTCAGAGGTAGCAAAACGCAGACAGCAGGCGAGATACCGTTCCTACAGAAAACAGTCTCAACTTTTAGCTTCCCAGCAAACGCACCTTGCTACCTCCTGGCTGCACGCGTCCTACCCCAGCAAATGCACCAAAACACGGACCAAAAAGCCAAGACAGCCAAACACCCCACCATGGCCCACTGCGTCGCCTCGTATGCAAATGCCCTGTACGGAAAACTTCCCACGTTTTGTGGAACTCGCTGATACTTCCAATACAGCATCCAGGCCCAGCAGGCCACCATCACCAACAGTGTGCAGATCAAAAAACTGGCAACCACAAAAATCTTTACAACGAGGGAACCACCACGTCGCTGAACCGCTTCGCCACCTTGCGTTTGAGCTGATTCGTAAGGATTGATCTGCACAACAACTCGCCTTAAAGATAACCGCGAAAAGGGACCGGCAAGCCCAGGAAAACAATAGCCCGCAGAACGCAGCACACTCTCTCTGCCGATCCATCACAAACCACGATCGTTCCAGCCAAAACGATTCAAGCCAAAGTCCTGCAGTTCTGAACGAACTGCAGTGCACCGGCAACAAGTAGTGTTGCAGAGAAACGAAAAAAGGCCGGACGCGCTTCGACTCGTCGCGCGTCCGGCCTCAAAGTCAATCCTGACTTTTCGCCTGACCGATTCGATTTGTGGACCCATTGCATCCTGCATCAGGTCACGATCTTCCGTGATCACGGGCTTCGGTGGTGTGTTCGGTCACTTCCGCCTTGGCATCCTGCCTGCGGCAAACGCGCTAATCCGTGCGCGGGGCTGTGACTGGACTTCCGAAGCACTCACAAACGATTCGGTTAGTGTCACATCCTTGTGATCCGACTCTCCTCAGCGGGATGGTCTATCAATTGAACAGCTCGCAAAATTGGCTCGCTGGAAAGGTATGATTAAAAACGCAACCACTTGGTCTACGTTCGTTAACGTTCGTCAAAGACTACCTTTGACTTCACTTGCAGTAACATAACAGATTTGGCTATGCGACCAAACGCAGATCTTGGTCAATCCGTTGATTTACTCCATCAACAAACTCCTCAAAGATTCGGATGTCCAAAGCGGATGCTGCACCGCACTCTGGATGGAACTGAGTTCCCACTGCGAACCAATCCATCATTTCACTTTCGATGGCTTCGATCACTCCGTCTGGGCACTTTGCAGTGACACGAAAACCAGGAGCAACTTCATCGATCGCCATATGATGTCGGCTGCTGACACGAATCTCGCCATCACCATAAACTCGACCGATCAAGGAATCACTAACGACATCCAAAGTATGTCGGTGATTTGCATCTTGTGGATCATGATGCGGAACAGCGTTGGGAAGATCTTCTTTGATATGCAGGAACAGGTTTCCCCCTTGCTGCACATTGATGAGCTGCATTCCGGTTCCAATCCCCAGGACTGGCATCCGTCGTTCAGCGATATCTGCCATAAGCAGCCGATCACAGGCTTCCCTGACAGGATCGAGAGGTCGCACGCTTGGGTGAAGCATGAAACCATCATTTCGTGGGTCAAGGTCGGCACCGCCAATCATGACAAAACCATTGAGCTGATCCAGCACCTGCGAAATTGCAGCGGAATCATCCATGGGTGGTAACACTACCGGAATTCCCCCAGCCGAAATAATCGACTGAAAATACCCTGCCGCAACATAACTGTAAGCAGGCATGCTACGGGCGGCAGCCCGATAATCGGCGTTCATTCCGATCAGTGGTTTATTCGACATCCGAAAGGTCCTCTTCGAATTCGCGAATGAAAAGGTTGATGCAGACTCGTCCCGCATCGCCAAACTTAACCTCAGCTTGCTGGAAGCCCCGCTCCCCGGTCAAAGGGCTCAGACTCCTTTCTTGGTGCTCCAAAGAACAAACTCGGAAGGTGGTTGCAATTTTGATCAACACAGAATTGCCCTCACAAACAACCGATTTCTTCAGCTCACCCCGCTTCTCGCAATCACCGTGGAAACGTCTGGTCGGGTCAAGCAACGTCGCCTAACCCTTGATTGTGCAGAAATTTAGTCTCCCATCTTCTCTTATCCAAACCTTTTCTACATATTCACAACATGTCCAGCGATAGCACTACAGGCAGTGATAGCATTAGCTTTTTTTGATAGCAACCTGCGGGTTTGAACCGTTTCGGTTACGATACTCACGCTCGATTCAGTCGGTTGCAAGGCAACTGACTTCAAACAGACCCAACAACACCCCAGGCGATCCGTGCGATTCGAAAATGTTTATCTGGAATCAATTGGCGCCGAGATTCCAACGGAGATCTGGACCAGTCAGGACATCGAAGATCGTTTGGAGCCTCTTTATTCGCGGCTGAAGTTGCCTCCCGGTCGGCTGGAGTTGATGAGTGGAATCGTAGAGCGACGAGTATGGGCCGAGGGCGTGGTCCCGAGCGGGCCCAGCATACGCAGTGGGAACCATGCGATTGAGGCTGCAGGAATCGATCGCGATCGGATTGGCTGCTTGATCCATGCCAGTGTGTGCCGCGACTTTCTGGAGCCGGCTACTGCTTCGCGAGTGCACCATGGGCTTGGTTTGCCCCAGCAATGCTGGGTTTACGATGTTTCCAACGCCTGCTTGGGCTTAATCAACGGTGCGGTACAGATCGCGATGTTGATCGAATCAGGTGTAATTGATGCGGGTATTGTCGTTGGAACTGAAAATAGCAGACCCTTACTAACCCAAACGATCGAAAGCTTGAACCAAGACCAATCGCTGACACGCAAAACAGTCAAACCAGCATTTGCATCGCTAACCATTGGGTCGGGTAGTTGCGCCTGGCTTTTGACTCACCGCAAGCATTCCCAAGGAGGAACTCCTATTGAATCTGCAGTTGCCGAAGCAAGGACTGAGTTCCATGACCTCTGCATGAGCGATGATGACGCGGCAGGAGCAGGAATGCAGCCTTTGATGGATACAGATTCCGAGCGACTGATGGCTGAAGGTATCGGAACTGGGATCGCTGCCTTTGAACGCCTTCTCGATACAACCGGGTGGACGCGAGAACAAATTGATCGCTCAATTTGCCACCAGGTCGGCTCTCGACACCGCGCCGGTATGCTGCAAGCCATGGGGCTAGATCCTCAACGTGACAGCATCACGTTTCCCAAACTTGGCAATACAGGTTCGGTTGCACTACCACTCTCCTTGGCTTGGGCAGCCCAATCAGGCGAAATTGCGACCGATGATCGTACCGCCCTGCTGGGCATTGGATCGGGAATCAATAGTGTCATGCTTGCTGCAAATTGGCAGGGCGTTGCCTTGGGCGGAAATATCGATCAGCTACAGGCGGATGCGTCTGCTGATTGAGCCTGCATTGGGTCATCAAGCACATGGATATCGCAGGGGCAGTTTCATAGAAGAAGCCCGATCTAAGCCCCCCGGGCACCTCATCGAACCAAAGCTCGCACAGATGGTTCAAGCCAAGGGACCACTCTCCAAGGGACCACTCTGCGGCAACCAGCCTCTTCGGCGTCTGGTCACGGACTTCGGGCGTTTATCAAGCCACTGCCTCAGCCGACAACGGTTGATTCCTCAGCCCGATTCAAAGCCTGCTGAACGCGATCCATCAAAGGATCTGACGAGAATTCATCGGTGGCTTGTGAATGAAACGGCTGATGAGTCGCCTCGTGTGGAACATCATCCCGGTGCGCAACGAAGACCGCATGACAATGCTGACAACCAACATCGCATCCCATGAGTGAAGCGCGGACCTCGATTCGGCGGCCGCAGGTCGGACAAGATTGAGTGAAACGTACTGTCATGAAAAGAACTCCGTTGGTCATTTGATAAGCAACTGACTTCCGAGATGGCAAGATTCTAACCCTTATCAGCCATCAAAGCAACCTTCATTGCCTGTAGCGGGTTCATTGCGTGCAGCCCTCCAGAGCCATCCGCAGGAGCCCCGCGCGATTTCAGCCGTAAAAAGCAGCCCTAAAACCAGCTTCACCCCCGACCAGAAGTGAGCAAATTTATCGAAAAATCCGTTGCTACCCCCAAAATCTCTTCAAACAAATCAGGCCACAGGCTGAACGAAGGGCGTTAATTCTCCCTTTCTATAGTCATCGGGAACCTTTTCCGGACGTTCAGGTTCGCTTTCACGCCGCAATTCGCGACAAACGCAATCGATTCGCATGGCGGACTCTGGATTACGACGAGTCAGGGGGGGCTTTTCCAACCCCTGCAGTCATGAAGACTGCAGCCATCAATGCTGCGGCCTTCAATACTGCAGCCCTCGAAACTCCTGCTCAACGTTACGGAACCCATCACAAGCTTTAGGCCTCGCGGCAGACGCTGATCGCAAGGCGCGCCGCCGAGTCAAAGCGGCCAAAGTGGCCCACACGTATCGTTGAAGCGGGGCAGCAGGTGCCGACTGCTCCCATCCAAATCAGGGCACGCTCGATCTTGTCATCATCTGCGGAATCGCCCACTGGCGACTCGCGATTATTTTCGCAGGTTCTGTTCGACCACAGAAGGTCGTGTCGCCATTTGCAAAAAATTACATTGAGCCCCCACCAACTCCTAAGCCTGCGGTGACGAATGGCCTACAATCGCTTACCTTTAATGTGAGTCGACTCGGTGTCCGCTTTCGGCCCGTGATGACCGCCAACGCTGTCTGCCTCCGAGAGAACGCACCTGCTGGAAAATACACCTGCTAGGCTCTCTTTTTGTTCAATGCCTGCCAGCCCTGAGTCAACGTGCTGGAGAGAAAGTGAAGGAACGCTGCGATGACCAAGAAAATCTTATTTGTTTGCATGGGCAACATTTGCCGCTCACCGGCTGGCGAAGCTGTCATGCAAAGGTTTGCGGAAGAATTCCGAGTCGATGCTGAAATCGAATCAGCAGGGACCCATGGCTATCATGTTGGCGAGGGGGCCGATGCTCGCATGATGGCGGCAGCAGAGGCCCGTGGCTATGAATTGACGAGTCGCGCACGCAAGGTCACTCCAGAGGATCTCAGCCCCGAACGTTTTGATTTGGTTCTCGCAATGGACGCTGAGAACCATTCAATCTTGCTCGAAACTGCGGGTGGCTTGATGCCACACATTCGAATGTTCAGTGATTACCTGGATGACAACTGGCCAAGCGATGTGCCAGATCCGTACTACGGTGAGGAAGACGGATTCGATCAGGTTCTGGACATGCTTGAAGAGGGCTGCCCGGTGATCCTGCAGACTCTGATGGGCGAAGGCATCTTCGATGGAATGTTCGAAGAAGAGCAGTAGCGAAACAGAGCAGTAGCGAAACAGAGCAGTAGCGAAACAGAGTAGGATCGAAACAGAGCAGGATCGCGATCACTTAGCATCATCCTGCCAGAAAGCATTGAACGGTGAGAAACCGCCTCGGGAGTCCAAATTCCCAAGCCGTGCCTAGCGATCGCACGATTTCCCCTGCTAATCAAACGCTTATTCTTCGCGCACCCGCCTGCTTCGTCGTGTGCGTTCAAATCGTACCGCACAGCCGACAGGAATGGTTTCCGCAAGTTCAACCTTTTCGCCGGCAAGCGTCTTGTTGACTGCTGCTTCAACATACCGCGTGGAAACTTTTTTTCCCTCAGGACTATCATCCAACGCGCCCATGTAAACGACCTTTCTGTCTGAATCGAGCACATAAAATTCGGGTGTGCGTTTCGCGCCGTAGTCCTTTGCGATCTTTTGTGTTTCGTCAAATAGATAAGGGAACTCAAATTTCTTTTCTTTGGCCTTCTCCTGCATCGCCGGCATCAGATCGGCCTTTACTTTGTTCACATTGATTGCAACCAAGGCCACGCTTTTTTCGCTGTATTGTTGATGGAAGGCCAATAACCGATCTTCGATATCGACAGCGTAAGGACAACTGTTGCAGGTAAAGACAACCACGATGACTTTGGATGACTTGAAATCCGAGAGGGAATATTTTTTCCCGTCGACTGCAGGCAAACCATTCCAAACAGGGGCCGCGTCACCAGGACTTAATGTTGAGTTGTACTTTCCAGCGGGCAGACTACTGACCTGCGTACCAAGCGTCAGTAGCATTACGAGAAAAAACTGTCTGAGAATGGCCATAATCGACTCTAGTGCCGGTAATGAGTGGTGTGGGAATGAACAAGGCATCACAGTTTATCGCGTCACGGTCTCAAACTCGACACCAGCTAATGCGGGCTAACAGACGATTTTGATTCACGGAGCTAGTGATCGCGATCGCGATCGCTAAAGTCTTCAAAAACACCATACGCGAGCGTGGATGGGTTACGCACGGCAGGCGTTCTTACTGATGCGAAACTCCCGATGCCTGTGAGCTCGTGGCATTTCTGCGACCGGGGCGATCACAGCCTTGCTGGTTAGCTTTTGGCCAACTCGCGTAGCAGTTCTATTCCACGATTCAAGGTTTCATCGGGTGCTGCAAAACTGATTCGAAAGTGCGAATCGCGTTGGCTGAAGATATTGCCTGGAATGATGAGCAAGCCGCGGGAGATCGCTTCCTCAACAAAGGCAGCACCACTAGCCACGGGGGCTTTGGGAAAGACGTAGAACGCTCCGCCGGGCGTTACCATTTCGTAACAGTCACTGAGCCCATGCACCACTAAGTCTCGTTTCCGTCGATAATCTTCCAGATAGCCATCGAGACTGACTTCCATCGCCCGAATCGCTCCCCATTGTGCAGGCTGCGGTGCACAAACAAACGAGTACTGCTGCAACTTGAGCATCGCGGCCATTACTTCGGTTGGTCCGTGCACATAACCAACTCTCCAGCCAGTCATCGCATGACTCTTACTGAATCCATTAATCACGATGGTCTGATCGTTGTAGACGGCCGGTGACACAAACTCACTGTCATAATGAAAATTGCTATAAATTTCGTCTGACACCAACGCGATCTTCTTCTCTGCCGCCAACTCAGCGACCTGCTTCAGGTCCGCTGTCGCCGCGGTCACTCCCGTCGGATTGGCAGGGGTATTCAGCAGAATCATTTTGGTGCGAGGCGTGATGGCCGCCTCAATTTTTTCTGGATCGAGCCTGAAATCCGGATACGAATCAACCGGCACCGGAACCCCTCCACACATCTGCACCAACGCAGGATACATCACGAAAAACGGATCCAGATAAATCACCTCGTCACCTGGGTTGATCATTGAAAGCATCGACAGCATCAAGCCGCCACTGGTTCCACTACTTACAAATACATCACGATTTTCATGACTGGGGTATTGTGCAGCCACTTGACGCTGCAGAGATTCCCTCAGCGGGCCAATTCCCTGAGTGGGCGAGTAGGCATTCTTTCCAGACTCAATCGCTTCTATGGCAGCCTGCTTGACTTCAATAGGCACATCAAAATCTGGCTGCCCAATCGAAAGATTGATCGGATCTTTAAGCTTGGCCGCCAAATCAAAAACGCGACGTATGCCACTGCTATCGAACGAATCAGCACGGTCAGAAATCCAAGGATGCATGAGGAATACCAAAGTTCATGTACGAAAGGGGATACGAACGAGCGGCGGCAGATGATTCTTGCAGGATCAACAGCGTTTTGCAAAGGATGAAACACGAGGGGGTCAAGACGAAACGCCTTCATGAAGGTTATTATCTACGCCCACTCAGTTCGGTCAGTTTAACAAGCCCTGCACGATTCGCAGAGGAGGTCCCGATCATGTCTGCCACTCGTTTTATCGAACCGGTCGTGCGTTTTTGCGCTGTGATCACTCGTCACGATGCCGCACGTCATTGGGCTATCGCAAGACTGGCCAACCAATGGGGGCACACGACCATCTGTTCCGCTGAAATCCCATTTGAAGCTGGTGGCTATTACACACCATCGATGGGCACCGGACTGCAAAAGTCATTGATTGCCGTCGCCGGCTTCACCGACCCCGGAGGTCTGGCGGACTGGAAAAACGAAACCAATCAATGGGAACAGGAATACACATCATCCTCCCAACACGAAGAGGAACGTCCTCTCAACCTCGATCCGGGTTACATGACGCAAGCAAAATTGGTACTCGCGACCACCAAGGATCGAGACCATCGTCTGTATCTCCGTGATGGTATGTTTGCCGAGGTCACCCTGACCTATGTGGGTAA
The DNA here is from genome assembly GCA_002690925.1 of Rhodopirellula sp. Lineage (GTDB taxonomy): Bacteria > Planctomycetota > Planctomycetia > Pirellulales > Pirellulaceae > Rubripirellula. The sequence continues at coordinate 10,957 of NZGD01000156.1, read as the reverse complement.
AGTCTGGCAGCATCACCGTTGGACTTATCCTTCTTATCGAACGGCTGAAGTCGCGAAATTCGCCAACCAATGTCGATCAGACTTGAGGCAACATCTTAAAGAAACCAGACAGTTTCGCCGCCACCCGTAATAACAGACCAAACACCTTCCCAGAGAAAAATTTGGAACTGTGATCCCGGGGCTGTGACCCCATAACTGTGATCTCGGGGCTGTGTCCTTCGTGCAAAATCGATCATTGCCGTCACTTGCAGCACACCATCGACAAGTTCAGGTTCGATGACCGTCCTCATTCTGGTCGTGTTGTGATTGTTGGACTCTGCTACACTCTTTCTTTTTGTAACGAACACGCGTTTGAGGGCGTCTCAGAGTGAAACAGTTAGCAGGTAAAGTCGTCGCGATTACAGGTGGTGGAACAGGCATCGGAGCGGGAATCGCTAAGAGCCTTGCCGAGGCAGGCTGCAAGGTCACCGTGGGAGGACGCCGTCTTGCCCCACTGCAAGCCCTGTCAGACCAAGTCAAATGTGAGCACACGATCCGCGCCCATGAGATTGATGTCGCCGAAGCAGAAAGCGTGAAGGCTTTCTTTGCAGACATCCGTGAGAATGTTGGTGAGGTTGATATCCTCGTCAACAGTGCCGGCATCAATATCCAAAAACGCACGATGGCTGAGATGTCACCGGAAGACTGGGAACGCGTGCTGTCGATCAACGCGAGCGGCGCCTACCGTTGCATGTATGAAGTACTGCCAGCGATGCGTCAACGCAAAGACGGTGTTGTGGTCAACATTTCCTCGGTCGCCGGCAAACGCGCGATCACGCTCGGTGGTGTCGTGTACTGTGCAAGCAAATTTGCGATGACGGCTCTCGGCACTGCAGTGTCAAATGAAATCCGTGAAGAAGGTGTTCGAGTAACGAACGTGTATCCCGGTGAGGTCAACACCCCGATCCTTGACAACCGCCCGACTCCCGTTTCCCAAGAACACAAAGATGCCATTCTGCAGCCCGAGGACATTGCATCAGTCGTACTTACGATTTGTGCCTTGCCACCGCGTGCAAACGTACCTGAAGTTGTTATCAAACCCACGATTCAGGAATGGGTCTGAATAATCAGGCAGCCCGCTTTTGCCAGCGGACAGTTGCCATGCTGTTCGCTTCACACGCAGCCTTCCGCATTGATTCAACCTTGCTCAGACAGTTGCACTAAGTCAGACTTGCCAATACCGTCACAGAGCGTGACAGGAGGCTGAAATGGACGATAAAGAACACCCTGAAAGAACCGACCACGACGAACCGACTGACTCGGATGATGCCGCTTTGGAATCCAGCAATGAATTCGCAGATGATTTTGCGGAAGACCTTGATGGACTTTCAATGGATGATCTCGGTGCGGCCTATGCCCGTGTCGCTGCGGAACATGACCCCGAAGCTTTTGCACAACCTGCAGAAGCCCTTGCAGAAGACGAGGCGTCAGACGCAGACATATCCGACGCGGAACAGGAAAATCCAGACGAAGACGAAGCCCTCGTTACACCCGAGGCAATCGTTGAAGCGGCACTTTTTGTCGGACACCCAGAAAACAAACGATTCACCGAGCAACGCCTGGCATCACTGATGCGAGATGTTTCTCCCGAGGAAGTCGTCGTGTTGATCGACCAACTCAACCAATCCTACAAGGAAGCTGACCAGGGCCTGCGCATCATGCGCGATGAGCAAGGTTATCGAATGTCAATCGCACCCGAGGTTGAAGCAGTACGTCGATCGTTTCTTGGAAAGGTCAGGGAGACTCGCCTCAGCCAGACGGCAATCGAGGTACTTTCGCTGGTCGCGTACCAACCCGGGATCACCGCCCAAAAAGTCCAGGATCAACGAGGACGTGAGAGTGGCCCCCTGCTGAACCAACTCGTGAGACGTCAACTACTGAGATTGGAACGGATCAAGCCACCTGAAGGTGGACGTGCCATTCCTCATTATCACCCCACAGAAAGATTCTTAGTTCTTTTTGGACTGGAGACGCTCGAAGATTTACCGCAAGTCGACGAAGCCGTCCGCGAGTCATAGCCGTCTAAACACGATCGTCATGACGATATCGTACTGATCACGAAAGACACTGATCACGTGTCGATGGCCTGTGCGTGAACGATAGCCTAACCGCACGCTTCCTCAAACATTTCCGATGCCGGTCGGGTTTGTGGCACCTCATCAATCCCATGGTCACCTAACATCACCTCATCCCTCTGTCACAACATCACGAGAGTGATTCAAGTGATGTCAAACTCCATCGTTTCCCGTCACTCACTGCACCATTCATCTGCTGCAACGAATGGAGCACACGTTCTACCTGAAAGTCAATTTCGACGCCAACAGCCTCCCTGAGAATTCGTTCGCATCGACGGCGCAGTCGCCGTGGACTGAGCGGCTCATCAGCAGTTTGCAGCGCGTAGCAGGCGACGAACAACTCGCATGTTCTCTGCCGGTGTGCCTGCTGAATGCTCCGATGCCCAACGCCGGCGTTGGTATCCAGTTTCTGAAAGTAGAGGTTGCTTGTCAGTTTCAGCTCCCTTTTCTTTTTGGCTGCAAAGTAACCAAGGGTGCTTTTGATTAAATATCCGATCAGCAGGCCGATCAGGATCAACGACCAATGCAATGCAATCACGGCGAAAAGAATCGCATACTGTGCAATTTTACGAAGCGACATCAGGAACCCTCCCAAACTGGGAACAATGATCTTTACATGATCCAGCCCTGAAATTCGAACCCGAGCACCGGGTAACAAAGTGTCAACATCCTCCTTGGGAATATTCTTGAACATTCGCAAATGCATCTTATCAGTGCTCAAAGCTTCGTCACCCTGCAATTCTGATTTGAGCTGAAAGGCGACCACCATGCGTTGATAGACTGGAATTTCGAATGCTTCCATGCGGTACATGTTCCGCAGTCGGCGTTGAAAGCGAGTTCCCATGATGTCACCGCGGGCGTAAACCACGAGTTGCTCAAAGAGATCGAGATCGACGTGCAAGGGGACTCCCCACTGACTGGCCACACCAACGCACTTCTCAATGTCCTCACGCGCCACTTTTTTATATCCTGCATCGTCCATGATCTGGCGAAACAGCTCGATCATGTGCTGCATTTGCTGAGGCTTTCTTGATTCTTCCAAATCGATCGAGGAATCTTTTCCTGCCTCTTCTTCGGCAGCGGCGGAGTCGCCCATCTCTACACCATCAACTGCGGCAACCTGTGGGGAAGATCCCAAAGCCGCCGACTGGTGTAATCGCCTTGCCTGATCCCTGATGACCGGCGCAACGTCTTTCAATGCAGGGTGCGCCCCGTCGGCTGATTCGGTGAGCAGAGGCTTACAATCGCTGTCCGGATCGACCGATGCATAAAGCGAGGTGAACTGACGGTGATACGCTCCTGTACGTTCATGGTGTAATCTATCTAGCATGTCACAACGTTGCCGAAACTCCACATGCAAGGTTGCCGATAACTCACCACGCTGTATCAGATAATCAGCAAGCGTGTCGGTCTTCAATGGAATGTAGGGCTCGATGGACCAATGCCCAGCATCATCTTGAATCATCCCATCAGTCGTGGCATTAAAAAATGACCGACCCACAGTGCTTCCGCCTTCGATTGTGAAACCAGATAGCAAACCATTCATGAATCAACCCCACTCCCAAGCAACCAACAGTTCTGCTTCCAATCCGCGGACAGAATCGCAAACCCAACCTTTTCTGGACACGTCATCGTCACCCAAAATCTGTGGCGTCGCATTGGACATGGATGGACTCTTGTTCGACACCGAAGGATTGTACTGGGAAGTTGGCGACACGGTGCTGCAAAGAAGAGGGTTCCGGTACAGCAAAGCATTACAGTCCCGGATGATGGGGCGTGTGGGGGTAGCGGCGTTGCAGCAAATGGTTGACTTTCATTCTCTTGAAGATAGCCCCGAAAGCCTGTTAGCGGAATCAGATGAACTCTTTGCTGAAAAGCTTGCCGCTGGCGTACCGCCCATCGCTGGAGTGCCGGCGTGGATTGATCATTTAAAAGAGCATCAAGTGCCATTCGGCCTGGCAACGAGCAGCCGTCGCAGATTTGTGGATATCCTGTTTGAACCGATCTCATGGAAACAGGACCTTGCCTTCATCCTGACAGGAGATGACGTAACCCATGGCAAGCCACACCCTGAGATGTACCTGCGTGCCGCGAATCTCTTTGATCTTTCACCTGAGCAGATGCTTGTTCTTGAAGATAGTGGCAACGGGTGTGCCTCCGCCGTTGCCTCAGGAGCATGCACCGTCGCAATTCCCAGCATCCATACTCAAGATCAGAACTTCGAGGGTGCATCCTTGATTGCAGAAAATATCAGTGATCCCCGTTTGTGGGCAATGATAGAACCGGCAAAATGAACGTGAATTCGGGAAGCCATCCCAGCGTTACAGCAGGAGCATCCGGAGAGTCGCGGGGCAAGCAACGCTCTTTTTATTACAAACGCGGTGACAAACGCGGTGAAATGCTTTGATGAACACTGTGTTTTCTACAGGCTCACTTTTCACCACCCCAGTCGGCGGTCACTGCATCTGGCTTATTGCGTCAACTGGCCTACTGGGTCATTTGGCCTACTGGGCGCCACAGTCAAAAACCAGCCTTCCGGAGGATCAGGAAGCGCAAAGGCTTGATGGTAGGCTCGCTGCTTCAATTCGATCCAAACCAGAGTCTGCTTGTGCAGTTGACTGGGGTTCAAGCGTATGGCCTTTCGAGCTAGTTTTTTAGCGAGAGAAAATTCCTGACCCGCAGCTGCTGCGAGAGCTAAGTTGTGCAGGGCAGCAAGCTGAGTTGGATGACGTTCCCAAACGTCAGACCAAAGCTTCTCAGCCTCGCCCCATCGGCCCTCACGTGCAGCTCGATTTCCCTTTCTGGTTTTGGCACTGCCAGGTAACAGATAGGGAATCTCCAGTTTGACCTGATAACGATCGACGGAAGGCGTGATCAGGCGAAATGTCTCTCTCACCATGGCCTGCGTCAAAACCTCATTGAGGTCGGAAACAAACGCAAGATCTGGATAAATGCCTCTGGCAGTTTTGACATCCAGTACGATCGGGTTTCCACCACCAGGAGAATCAGCGTCAAGTCCAGTCAGCCGCCATGACACGCTGAGCGTGCCTGGGTCGGTCTGGTTTTGCAGCGAGGCATGCCGCTTCTGAATCACTTCGCCGCGCAGGACATAATCAATCCCCTGATGTCGCGCAAAACTTGCGACGGCCAAATCATTGGGGATTTCCTCAAGGGCAGACACAAGTTGGATCTTGGTGCTGGGTTGTGCACGCTCGCGTGACTCCTGGGCCACCATTTCCTCGAGGCTGACCATGTCCAGTTTCCGTCCAGGGTCCTTCGGAGCCTGACTGAGCAACTGCCTCTGCAGAGGCCTGACAAGTTCCTGAGGTCCCTGAACGCCTGCCAAGGCAACCTGCTTACCGACAGCCGACCCCAATTGGGGAGGCTTCCACGCATGGATTGGGGCGGACATTCGACAGCCACTACCAAATGGCAGCATGCTGCAGATAAGCAAAGTCATTAGAGGGACATAGCACTTCATGCTCTGCCGTTTAAAGTTTGCCATCCGTCAGAGTCAAGTTCGATCGGTAAATTTTGCCATCAAGCTGAGGCGGCAACCGGTTCCTTGACTGCAACATGCAAGCTTTCGCGGCGAATTCCATCACTACCGTAAAAGATGACGGTATTTTTGGAGAAGTCACAGATGGCCGTCAGTTTTACACTTCGAGGGCCATGAACACAAAAGTAAACACCAACGGTTTCTCCGCTTCGAATCACTTCCCGCTGCGTCATCGGGAATTGGTGAGGCACGAGATGCCCAAGTTCACAGAGTCTTTTTTCGACAGTGACGCAAAGTGTCGAAAAGTCAATCTTACGAGGCGATAAGCCGATCATCTGCATCCATTTGGCTGGCGGAGCAATCAGTTCAAGCCGCAAGAACGAGTTGATTCGTTTCCCCGGCAGCGTTGGTATCGGCGACCCAGACGCTGATGTTTAGCTCCCAAAAAAGTCTATAGTCGCAACCGCAGGAAGGAAGGCAAGGAGTACGGATTGTGCGGTTTCGCCGACCGCCCGACGAATTCCCAATGTCCATTCAGTGATGAAGTAATCCTTCAGCGTCCTTCTGAGTGATACGACCGAAAATGTCGCTCAAGATTACCTGCTCTAACGAAGAGTCCCGGCCCAAAGGTATCCATCCCAACGTTTCAGGGGTGCCATCCACCAGCTGATTGCGTCTCTCAATGCTGGCATCGTGCCGGATTCCAATGGATGACTGCGTTGCGTTTATCTCACGTCCCACATCTTCAAGATCTTTCTGAACCACCACCTCAACGGTGTATCCAGGACCTCGGGGTCTCACTGTCACAAAGGCCCTTCGGCGGATCGACTGCAATGTTCCTTGCCAGCGTTCAAAACCAGGCGTGCTGTCCTTGCGCCACGGCTCAAAACACGATGCACCAATCGAATAAGCTGTCTCAACTCGCCCATCGAGAATGAATCCATCTGCATTTTGGACGGGGGTTTCGCGGATAATGCGAAAGTAGTCATCAACCGCGTCGATGACCTGCGACCACACAAAAGCATCAGGTGCGGCGGGCAAATCGAGAGGATTAGGGACAAATTGCTCGGGCGGGGTATTCCGAAAACGATAGCGAAACTGTCGACACCCAACGCCAGAGAAAATCGCCAAAACCAGAGCGAACACAATTAAAAAACAGAGTTTGCGGCCGTCGGCAGGGGCACAAACACCGCGTTGCTTCTCTCTTGACTGTGAATCACTTCCGTCCATTATCGATTCGCAGGGGTGTTTCGTCGAGCAATACTAACCGGCAATGGCTTCGAATCGGGAATATCATCCGGAAATAATGTCCAGACCGGAATTTTCTTTCGCATTCGATTCAGGGCGACCCGCTGCGACTCTTCAATCTTGCGCTCGCGAATCTTACTCCGGAGTTCATCTTGTAATTCGCTGCGAGGCGTGTAACCGGCGGGCTCACGCTCCAACACACGAATGATATGGAATCCAAGCTTGTCCTGGATCACACCACTGATTTTGTTCAGCGGTAAGGTAAAAATCTGGCTGTCCAACTGCTCCGAGGCAAGGGATCCACGAGACGTCCAATCATGAACACCACCTTTGCTTGCAAAAGCTTCTTGGCTGCGGGCCCGAGCAACCGCTTGCATGCTACCACCAAAGACCGCTTCCCGACCCATTTCCTGAATCGCTGAACGCGCGGCCTGCTCATCGGGAAATTTACTGTTCAATACAGTCAGTTGTTCCCAGCGAGCCCGCTCGGGCCTGAAGTAACTTTCTTTCTCCGCTTCGTATTCAATGATGATCTCAGACAATGAAACTTCTGGCTTACGATTCACATTGCCACGCAAGTAAAGGTGTCCAAGCATCTGATCAACGAAGTCCCGTTGCCTGGCCAGAAGCGAGCTGCCTTTTTCTTTCAACAGGTCATCCAATTCCCGAAGATCTTCGGTACCGTACTGCTTCTTCAATTCTGGTAATTCAGCGTCATGAAACATTTGACGTGCGCGTCCGGAAAGCTTTGCATCTGCTTCTTCACGCTTATCTGCATTTTCAACACCAACCTGCTCCAAAAGAAATGACTCGCGCATCATCTTCGCTTGGATGGTTTTTCCCAACAAACCTCGAACAAGGGATAACCTCGCCTCACGAAGTTGGAATGGCGGGATTTTCTGGCCGGACTTTTCCTCAACCTCGGCAATCCTCGCATCAGCCTGAGGCAAAAGATCACCGAGCAAAATATTGGATTTGCCTACGACTGCAATGACTGCCGCAGGGTCCTCCGGAAGCGTCACTTCAAGGCGTTGCGCGTAACTCAATGCCGTGCCCATCATGAAGCCGATGAACAGAATAATCGTCTGGATTAGCTTGCGTGACCGCATTCCTAAACCTGATGCGTGTGGGAAAATGAACATTTCAGATCCGCTTTTAGCCCGCAAAGGCAGACCAGCACAAGATCGAAAAAGTGATGGGGAAACCACGCTGAAAAGATGCCAGCAAAAAAACACCCCCCAAGAACTCCCCACCCGAGATAAGTGATTTCACTTCTGCCACCCTATTTTCCCGTTACCCTCCCAACACACTTTACCGACGAAGCGACCAAGCGACACATATGGCCGCAGTACCCTACCCACGCCCTCCAGTGCCCCCCAACCCCTTAGACAGTCAACTGGCAGCGGGCGTACAGACAACTTTTCTTCTATTCCAATCAACTAGGAATTTTTACTAGCCTGCCAAAGTTGTCAGGAACAGGCATTCGACTTACGGCTTCGTTGATACCTAATTATTCGCAAAAGGAACCTTCACCACCGACACCCTCGTAACGGACATCACCAGCCACGCGAATCACTCTGTTTGGCACCTTGTATGCGGGGTGTGATTGGAGACTTTCGGCCGGTACCAATGTTGAGACGGAAAGTGGTAAACGGAGTGGAGATCGTATCCCTCTTGCTAAAAAGGCCAAACGGTTACGAACATTACCCTCAATGAATCGCAATGTTTCGAACAGCTTCCGACGCAGACACGACAGTGACCAACTAGCACTACTAACAATTTGGTTTGTGAGCGATGTCCGGCTCAGCACTAACAACCGACACGAAAACAATCCCAAGCAAATCGAGCCAAAATGAGGTTCGCATGCCCAGCAAGGTACGTTCGGACCATGGCGACCGGCATTTGAGTGAACCTCATTACTCAAGGCTACGTGGTGACAACAGAAACAGACCACCTCGCGAAGAGGCAAGGAAGTTTCATCTCGCGACTTTACTGTGGTTGTCAATCATTTCCTTGCTGCTGGTACCGATGGCGACCCTTCTGGATATTCCCATCGCCCGCTGGTGCCAAGACGATGTGTTGCCGCAAGAAATCAGTAAGATGCTTGACCTCTCCCTGATCTATGCACATGGCAGCGGTATATTTTTGATCCTCGTCGCCATTTTGATGATGGCGCCGACAAAACGCTGGAAGATGCCGCGACTTGCAACATTAGCTCTGGGAAGCGGTGCGGTCGCAACCTTGGTCAAGATGTTTGTTCTTCGCCCACGTCCCAACTCATTGAAACTCGATCTAGCAACAAACGAGCATGCTTGGATCTGGTCTTTTGACTGGACCCTCTCCCGGATAGCCGAATACGATGCAGGCATGCGATCCTTTCCCAGCGGGTACCTTGCCACAGCCACGGCGTTAACGGTCGGGTTGTGGATTGTTGTCCCGCGCGGTCGACCTCTCTTCCTCGCTTTCTGCATCGGCACCATGCTGCAAAGGATGTACTGTGGATCTCACTTTTTGAGTGACTTGTTTGGATCCGCCGCAGTCGGACTGGGCTGGTGCTACATTTGCTACCACCCCAAGCTGATTGGAAATGTCTTCGACAAAATGGAAGCTGTCCAGCATCCCAAGCGGCGGCCTGCGAATATGGACGAATCCTCCTTCGCGCTTCCTTCATCCAAGCTGACCTCAAACGCAAACACACCAGCCCGAGCTACCCCAACGGCGAACAGCTCAGCCTTCACCAAAGGGCCACTTCCCTCCGACCAACCCTCTCAAAGGGCAATCCCTTCCTCCAACACGAGTGCGTTGTCTGAACAAAACCAGCACGACACCAATCGACGCACTGACAATCCCCAAATACCAACCGCGTCGGGGGGTTACTCAAGTCACTTGCCGAAAGATGTGCGCGACACGCAACAGAGCCATCCCTCAGATGGCGGCGAACCAAGAGCGGCTTGATCAACGATTAGCACCGGCATTTTGCGAAGAGACAATACCCAAAGGCGAAACTCAGCTGCGTCTTTCCCTTACGGAGACTACCGCGAAGGCCACAGTTACTTGCAAAGCAAACTGATTTCAGCCATACAGTTCAAGCAATTCTTCTGGAATCCGCTGGGGGTTACCTCGCTCGTCAATCACAACCAGCGTGACTAGCGCAGTGACGAGTTTTTCATCGTTACGCGTGATTTCATAGGCGTGCACGATTTTACCAATCGTGACCTTGTGGATCCGTGTTCGCACTGTAATCACATCGTCGTATCGAGCAGGCTTGCGGTACTTGCAGTCGACATGCACGACGACGACCCATTGACCGGCTGATTCCATGTCGCGGTAACACCCCCCTGATACCCTTAGCAACTCTGTTCTGCCAATTTCAAAGTATCGAAGGTAATTGGAATGGTGCACGAAGCCCATTGCATCAACCTCGTCATATCGAACACGCAATTCGGTCTCGTGCTCTCTCATTCCATCTCATCTCTTAGTGATTACCCAACAAAGCACGTTTACACACACGCGACCTAGCTGCCTAAGATAATCATTACCATCAGGTATGCCGAGTCCCACCTCCTTTCCCCGTAAGCAGCGTCCACATGCTGCCGTTAAATCAACAAACGTACAAAGGCAAGAAGCAATAACCCACGTCTTTGAACCTGACCGATCAGTTCAGGCACCCTAGTAAATTCCCACAGCTGTCGCAGATGGGTTATGGCTGTCACGAATAGACAACGAGACACATTGAATTAGCAGTCCACGAATAAAACCCGTGGCAGGTGCCCTGATTATGATTCGACATGCCTGTATCAAACCATCGATTATCTTCTCAGAATAACTTTGACATCGATTTCAACCCGACGCGAAGATAAGTAATCCAACAACAGATGATGGCTTTATCAACCAACTCTGTCTTGCCCGTTATCAGCCAACAACTCTCAGCAACTGTCTTGATGACCAATAGCGTTTCTCTCGATGGTTAAATTCGCTTGCAGCATACAAGCGATGCTGGATGCCTTTTCAACAGATGTTGAAGCCACGACCTTGCACTTGATTGATCTCTGTGATCACCAGAGAACTCTCCAAGACCCACCAAACGCAAACGCGG
>NZGD01000155.1 GCA_002690925.1 Rhodopirellula sp. | reverse complement strand
GATGACCCGGATTCGCGGGTTCGTGACATGGTCGCCCGGAAACGAAAAATACCCGAAACGCTACAAATCAAGCTTGCTGCGGATACAGAACCGTCGGTTCGTTCCGCACTGGCGTACAACGCGAAGGTGACAGCGCGAGTTCTTGCTATGCTCATTGATGATGATGACCAGACGTTGCGTGATGCGGCGCAACGTCGCGCGGACGACGCAAGCTAACAATAAAATGCACCCGAGTCGCGAAGTCGGGCGTTTTGGCAATTGAGAATCTCTCGTCGCGACCGGGTGATTTTGGACGTTATCTGCCTCAATCTATGCGTGATCCTAAATCCGAACTTGAAGCCGGCACTGCGATCCTTGATCCGGCCCTGGTACCACATGGCTTCGTGTTTCAATTCCAGGATGCTGAGTGTGGCTCGGGTGGCAACTTTGCTTGGGGCAAATATGTACGCCGGGATCGCAGCCTTGACTTACATCACCGCTGGGGACTTGGCATCATTCAATACAACATCGCTGATCTCTCGATGGATCATACGGCGTATCTGAGGTCACTTGGGGTCGATAACCAAAGCGATCTGCTTTCAGTCCCACTAGAATCTGGATTGGATCGCTACCATGCACTTCGTTCCGACATTGAAAACTTCTGCTCAGATTTTGTGACTGGACCCGCTATCGAATGGGCCGCTGCTGCAAAACTCGATGGTCAACTTCGCTCCGAGCGAAACAGAAGACTTAATGCCATTTACGTCGGGGACGATCACAAACGGCAACACGCCCGTGAATTATTTAGCAACAAACGTTATGCTGATGTTGTGGCTGCATTGACTGGCGTGGACTACCCAGATTTGCTTGACCCGTCGGAACAACAAATGCTCGAGATTGCTCGGAAACGAGCGAACGGCAGATAACAATGCGATGGACCGAAGCGGGGGGGCCGTCGCGTTGGGCCTTGAAACTTATTGGTAATTTACGATGACTGGCCCGCTCGGTCATCTTGGTCGTTATCCGACTGAACCAATTGAGCGCTGAACATGACCCGAACTATTTTTCGTGCGATCAAAAACCGCAAGCGAAAAGAACGCTCCAAGCGATATCTCTACACGACGCGAGCTTTGAGCGCGATTGGGTTGGCGTACGTGCTGCTGCTGATCTTTCCGCAACCACTATTCGCTCATTCGGCACGTGTAGGACAGTTTCATTTTCATTCGGATCGTCCGATCCCACCTGAAATCAAAGCCGTCGTTGAACAGGCGACAGCAAAACTGTCAGCTTCGCCATTGTATGCAACTACCGATTCGTTCGACGTCTATATCGCTACCGACCGATGGCGTCGAACGCTACTGATGCCGCGTTCCCCTGGGGCATTTGGTGTCAGCATGATATTGACCGGGAACACGGTGCTAAATCGTTGCGATATCACGAACGATATTTGCACGAACGATCAACCCAAATTCAACCGCCGCCCGATGCACACCGTACTTGCGCACGAGTCAATGCACCAAATTATGGCCAGCGACCTCGGACTACTTGCGTATCTCCGCCTTCCCACCTGGAAGAATGAGGGGTACTGCGAATACGTTGCTGGTGATCCCTCATTTGACGCCGTCCGCGGCCAGAAGCTCGTTCGCAGCGGCAAGTCTCACCGATCCCATGCGTTTCGATACCTGACCTATCTTTTTGCCGCTCGGTCATGTCTTGACGATCAAGGATTGCAACCCAGACAATTCTTGTCACAGCCTCTCGATTTCCAGACGTCACTCGATTCGTACGTTCGCGACCCACGCGGCGGATAACCACGAAATGCACGGGCGATCGCGGACTCATCTTGGGTGATGGTGAGTCGATGGCGCGATCCCCCTGATTTCAATCGTTATGCGGCAATGCGAGCACTGAATGTCACCACAACCGAAGAAGCGAAAGTGCATCCGCATCCGGCACAAGCACGACGAATCTCGCATCCCCGGGTTGCGAGAAAAAATGCTCGCTGACAACGTCGATGATCTGGAACTGGAAAAGGTCTTCAAAGACCTAAGCCAGCTGGAGGACTACACGTTTTTGAAACGACTCTCGATCCTTGGAATCAAACGCGGAATCAAGGCGATATCGAAGCTTGACGCACTCGCGCACTTGTCGCTTTGGCAACTGACCGCACTCGACACGGCCTGGCTCGTTGAAATGCCGAACCTTGAGGAATTGTGCTTTCACACTGTCCAATTCAAGACATTTAACCTGCCGCAACCAACATCAAAACTCAATGTCTTGAACCTCAATCTCTGCAAAGGCCTGCCAGAGCATTTGGACCTGTCGTCACTGACAAATCTTGAGTCACTCACGGTCGAAGACTGTGGACAGATACAGTCATTTTCTGATTGCACTCGGCTAGTCGAATTGCGCGAGGTCTTCGTCTCCAATCTTCGCGATCTCTCGTCTCTTGATGGTATTGCCACTGCGCCAAACCTTGAGACAATCACAATTCAAAACACACCAAACCTAACAGTGGCGCACGTCGCATGGATGGTTGACCATCCAACGTTGAAGAAAGTCTATCCAGCACTTAAGGCTGAACACGACGCCCCAATCTTGCAGGAGGTCAGTAAAGTTTTGGCTCCACGTTTCGGTGACGTGTTCTCCTAGAAATGGTCGCATAACAACAGCGTGAACCGGAGTGGCGATTCACGCCGAATTTGAAATCAACGTCAACCGTCGCCACCCGGTTACGCTAAACGTTATGCGTTGAAAAGAGAAACCCCCATGAGAACATTTGCAACTTTCCTTGCAGCGGCGACATTGTTCTTGTCAGGAGCGTTCGGCGTTGGCCGATCCGCAGAGCCGTCCCCTGATCAAGAACCCGCGGACATGCAGCCGGTTGAGGATCGCATCAACGTCCACATGTCGTATCTATTCAAGCCGTCTTACCGAAGGTTGAAACCTTTGATGCGTTCTGCACCAACAGATGCAGCAACCTGGAACAAGATGCGGTCAGAAGCGTTGTTGCTGGCAGAAAGCGGCAGCAATCTTACTCAGTATCATTCTTCCAATGAATTCAATCCTGATGCAAAGAAGAACTGGCCCCGAAACAGCGCTGACGTAAAGAAGCACGCAGCCGCGTTATACAATGCAGCGAAGAAGCAAGACTTCGCCGATGCCAAACGCAGCTATACTTCGATGACCAAAAGTTGCAACGCGTGCCACAAGTCGGAAGTGTCGCTTGGTAGTCCACCGATGCTAACTCCGTTTGGCAAAGGAATAACGGACAACTGAATACACTTCACAACAAACGCATAACAAAACAATGCACTGGAGTTGCCGTCCGGGTCGCATCTGAAATCGACGTCGTTGGCGGCAACCCGGTGATCGTGGTCGTTATCTAAATGAGGGTTTATTCATGGCGAAAGGCGTTTCTTGCATATTCGGTCTTACCGTCTTATTGGCAGGAACCGTATTGGCAACAGAGGCAGCACCAAAGTGGATGACTGAAGGGCCGAAACTCGTTGGCCCAACGAAAACCATCGATGTTCCTCTGACCGTTAGAGGAACCAAACTGTATGTCACTGTTGACCTTGGTGGAAAGCCGAGACGTTTCGTCGTCGATACGGGATCTCCGTCCATGATCAGCTCCACTCTGGTCAAGGAACTGGGGCTAGAGACCATCGGCAGAAGCCAAGGCGTTGATGCTCACGGCGTGGTCATTGAAAGTGAAATTGTGGAATCTCGTTTTAAACTTGGGGGCGTGGAATTTAGTAAGGTCCCGATGTTTGCTGCAGATTTCCAAGCCTCGGAAGCATTGAAGTATTTCATTGGAGACGGGGTACTTGGATCGGAATTACTAAAGCTTGGCGCATGGCAGCTTGACTTGAAGAACTTTCGTTTTCGGTTTAGTCAAGACGTGACAACGTTGCCGAATATAAAAGATTCCACCGAGGCAAGACTTTATGATTTTGGATATCCACATGTTCCGATAATGGACGTCCGTTTCGCTCCTCATGCGCGTAGTAAAGCAATGTTTGACACTGGATGTCCTTCGTTTTTCACGATCTCGCCAGCCGATCTCAATGGAGCGCAGAAGGCTGGAGGAATTGGTGGCAGGATCATCGGCAACGGATCTGCTGGAGGATCGCTAGGTGGCCAAGCCCCAGGTCGCAAGCAGGTTCAAGCAGAATTGAAAACAGTAGCGATCGGCGAATTGGATTTGGGCCGTGTTGCAGCAACGGGCCGGGCGTCCTCTCCCAGTCTCATTGGTGCACGCATTCTTGAGCATTTCATTGTTACGTTTGATGTCAAATCAAAGACCGCCTTCTTTTTTAAATTCTCAGACAAGCCACTCATTCAACCTTCGTTTGGGTTCTCTTTGGCATTTGATAACCTGATCTCGGTTGCGGTTTGTTGGGACAATTCGCCAGCTGCCGGAGCGGGACTTCGGCCAGGTACGCACATAACCAAGATCAACGGGGAAACAATTCGCCTGACGAGCGAGGGTATTCGTAAGGCGATCACTGCCATGGAGGGCCAAGAGATTAGTCTCGAATGGGAAGGTGGATCAGTGAAACTCGTGCAGAAGGCGCTTGTTTTCCACAGGTAACCAACTCGATCGAATGCACTGCGTCAGATAAGATAAGGTTGCAAACGGAGCCGCGGGCCGCGCGGATCATGAAATCAACGTCGTTCGCCGCGGCCCGGTGAACCGTGGCCGTTATCCCGAAGAGCGGCAGGACCGTCTCAAGATTAGCGGTTTCACCCCTGCGGACTCCAATTGAATGACTAAGTTTCAAAAATCACTTCTGGCTCTCGCGGTGTTGCTCATTGGCATCGCGTTGACCGTTTCATGGATCGAACGTCCCAAACGCATTAGAAAGGAATTCTTCAGTCATCTCTTTCATGAGAGATACGAGGAGGGGGCATTGATGCTCAATGCCCCCTGCGCAATCGAGTTGGCTCCCGATGGGAGCCTGACCCTCGTCGACCATAAGGGAAACTCGACAACTGTGCCGGAGACGAAATTGCCGTTCAAGGTAGGCGGAGGCGAACCGAAACGGACCGGCGTACACTCGATGACGGCACTCGGAAATAGCACGAACGGAATTTTGAACTCGCCTGCGGTCGTCATGTACTTAAGTGTCGAAGGCGGCAAGATCCGCATAGAGAGCGTGGATTCCTGACGACTGGCTGTTAACAGCGGGTGAATCTGAGTTTTTACCCACCGACGGGATAACAGACCACTGCACCGGAGTTGCCGATGCGGCCGAATTTGAAATCAACGTCGCTGGCGGCAACCCGGTGATTGTGGACGTTATGCTGAAAGTAGGGTTGAGTGATGAACAAGAAGAAATGGTTGAGCCTAGGAGGCTCGCTCCTTTGCATCGCGTTATTGGTTAACGCTGCCGGATCCATTGTCGGTGATCCCATGGATGGCGTGTTTTCCGAGATCAAGAAGCTTGCAGGATACGAAAGACGGGACTTGCTGTTCCTGTCTGGAGGTTACTCGAGCAGCTTTTTTGGGCGAAGTGCCAAGGCTGAGTTCCAAATCAAGGGTGGGCGCAATGGTAAGACAATTCGCATCTCTGTCCACAAACCTTTGCATTTGCTTCCGTGGCAAGTTCGGGCGTTCGAAAACAATTCGTTGGGGCACAATTAGGTTCCTGCATCCGTATTTGCATAGGGTCGCGTTTCGCCTGCCTTTGCCAAAACGGTGGGCACCACGTTATCCGCTAATGTAAACAGCAATGGATGACACCGACCGGACCGATTTCCTGAACCGAATCACGGCATTACAAAAAAATTCACCCGCGTCATGAAGGGGGGCTGGTTGAAATTGACAATCACTCGTCGCGTACGGGTTTTTTTGGGTCGTTATCCGACAAGGAGGCTTTCCGTGAATGGAGAATCCAGCCCAGGCTCTTCATAACTTTGGGTTTTCTGACGGGCAATAGCTCGCGCACTTCACGGATGGCGAATCGTGCGTCATGGATGATCGCAATTGGCGCAAAGAACTCTTTCGATTTGTAGTTAGCGGTGTCCCATTGGTTCGCGCGTATGGCGGATCGTTTTCTCTGTGCGACGCATTCGTGGCAACCAACTCTGATTTGATCCTCGACGCCCGGCGCGTCCTTGCCGACGACAGGGGCACGTCTGGTGGCCCCAAAGATGTTCCGCTGGTCGAACTCTCCATTTCTGATGACGTGCCAGTGTTCTCCATTGTGTTCACTAATCTTCGCATCATCGGACCAATTCCCTCCGACTGTTGCGTGACAATTGACTTCATTAAAATCCTCGGAGACGATGTGTCCAAATAAATGGCAACGAGAATCCTCGCATAACAAACGGATGAACCCGAGCGGAGTTCGCCGCACGCCGCTACAAAGGAGTTGTCACAATCCAAACCTTTATCGCCGCCGGGTGATCCTAGACGTTATGTCACGAACTCAATGTCATGCCTGATGGCAAACTGGAAGAATGCCGGGATCGTCGTCGAAGGCCGACCGATAACTGTCGGAGGACTCAACCCATGGAGCCACGAATGGAAATGGTCTAGTGCTATTGCAATCGAACTTCCGCATCCCTCGTATCCAAAACAAGTTCACCGCATGAGCGTCTATGAAATTTCGAATGGTGATCTTAGCGGGACGTTTACGGCAGGCGAACTGTCCGCGCATGTCTGGGGTTTCTACGTGCCTGACGAACAATTCGCCGGAAACTGATCATGGGTAATGGCCGCCCTCACAACCATCCGTTGACTGACGTCACCTACCACAAAATATGAACGTTCTCGGGAACAGCGGATGATTTGACTCGGCAAATTGCTGGGTTCTCACCACCACGATCCATCAGAGCCTCGCGATACTCTCGGTTGTTCAGTAGGAGAAAGCCTGATGGTTACGGAACCGCTCTTGGGAATATCAATGCCGGTACACGGTTTGTTTCCATCGACGGCAAAGGCATTTGGCAAACCGAGGACAACAATCGCGACCAATGCTGGGAGGTTCCTGGTCGTTATTTGTATGGCATTGTTACGTGATAACAGGTTTTAGAGTAACGGCACATCGATCTATTAAATGGGAGCGTCACGCCATTTGAAATCAGTCGCAAAAAAAGAAAACCGACCTCACTCACCATGGTTGAAAATCAATGGAGATCGGTCATGGTGCATCAAAACGCCGGACCTGAAGTCCTTCCGCGATTGAATCTTGATGGAGGCAGAATGGTTTGCGTGGTATTTCTCGGAAAAAGGCCACCTAAACTATCCAAAGCCTGTGAATGATGTCCTCGGCTCGATAGTGTGTGCGTGGTATGGATGTTTTTTTTAAACGCCCAATACCTTGAAACCTGACTTCAGGGGTGGCCCCGGATAAGAGGACACGGTCAGTTGCATCAATGAGTTGATTTCTGTATTGGCAACGTATACTGTTGCTTTGCAGTACAATGCTGCGTCTGATTCCGTTCCCTTCCGTGGAAGCAAGTGATGGCACACCCAACGCGGCTGCCCGGTCTCGATTCGACTTTAACTCGGCTTAAGTCCCATGAGAGTTCGATTCCCAGTCCTCTGCCTGTTGACAATCGTCTGCCTCTTGAGCCTTGCTGAGGCAAGGGTGGTTGGGCAAAGTATCGACAAAGCAGCGGCGATACCGATCGAAGCATCCGTATTACTTGACGCACCAAGACCGATCCCGAAACGTCTCAGCAAATTGTTCGATCGCATGGAGGCTGCAAACCGGCGATCCCAAGATGTGTTCCGAAAACTGTCAGCCGCACAGATGAGCTTCAAACCAGCCAACGGTACACACACACCAAGGTGGAATGCCGAACACATGGCTGGGCGCCAATTGATGTTCTTCTCTCAGATCTATCACGCACTTGATCCAAACATACCCGTTGTCAACGTTAACCCTCGTCAGATGCCCGAAGATTACCGACCGCGGCATCCAGATTGGGATGGGAAGCAGGAAGCTCGTTTCATGCAACGTGTCGATGACTTCTGTCGCCGCTACGCTTACCTGCTAGAGGACATGCAGTTGGAAGATAAACCACCAGCGACCTCCTGGCCTTCGCTGAAAGCTCTGCTGTTGCAGATGGAACGTCACTATGACGAACACACAGCTAACGTAGAAAAGAAGTTTGCCTTACCTGATTGGCCTCGAGAGTAAACGACAAGTATCACTGAAGAACGTCGATCACCTGCACAGTCTGTCTTTGTAGAATGGTCGGGCCATCCCGGCAAGCGATTCGCCCTTCTGTCAGTGACTAGCCGGCCAGTGCGGCACCCGGGTTATTGCGGGCAGCGACTTGGGCGGTACAGCGCGGAATAACAAGACAATGCACCGGAGTCGCGAAGTCGGGCGTTTTCAAAGGGATGATCACCCGTCGCGTCCGGGTGACTGTGGTTGTTGGACGAGATGAAGAATGTGCCATGAAAACACCAATCGTCCTTTTTCTCGTAGGCTTGATCAGCTCGGCCTTGTCTCCTTTCAAACCTGCTCCTGCTTGCGTGGGCACAGGGAGCGAATCAGGTCGAAAGTCTGCGTCGTCGATCGTGGGTCAATGGACAATCAAAGGGCGGCAATTCAGCAGGTCCTGCTCGGTCAATGCCAATGAGTTCGGGTTGACAGCAGGGTCCAATTCCGATCAATCCCCCGCTCTCGCAAAAGCAATCCAACATGCATCAGAAAACCGGGAAGTTGACACTGTTTACATTCCAGAAGGAGTCTACTTTTTTGACAATCCGATTCGGCTTCGGTCGGGTGTGAACCTGATCGGGGACGCCGCAGGCAAGACAGTGCTCGAAAGGAAAGACAACAGCGACTATCTGCTGAAGGGAAAACATATGGATTGTCGCAAAGCCGTTGTGGCCAACCTGACCCTTCGTAACCCCGATCGCACCTTGCTGATGGTTGACGTCAGCAACCTGCAATTCAGCGATGTCGAATTCGCGGGCGGGATCGTCCGGTTCGAAAAAAGCTCCGGCATCGTTCTCGACGGGAATGTATTCAACGGAAACCGCGGCAAATCTGCCTATGCAGGTTCTGCATGCGAAAACATTAGGATTGTCAACAACGAATTCAATTCCGTTGAGCATGGCAGTATCAACTTGAGCGGCCACAGGAAATGTTATGTTGCATCGAATTACATCACCTCGTCCAAGCCAATCGACTCCGGTTATGCGGGCATCCGACTTCCCAACGGGGCCAAAAACAACACTGTCGAAAACAACTTCATCGAGAATCATGGGCGGGGGATTTTTATCCTGTCTTCGTCCGAGAACAATATCGTGAAAAACAATGTTGTGAGGCACACGACTCGGGAAGGGGTGTTCATTCAGTCGTCCAATAATCTTCTGGAGGGAAACACAATCATCGACGCCGATTGCGAGGCGATCTATGTGGTTGATTCGATCGGCAAATCCTCACCAACTCCCTCGATCGCAGCCGGAAACCGTATCCTCAGGAATGTCATCCATGATACGCGGAAGCATGAGGCGTCTTGTTTTGTTGGTTTACGGATTGCATCGCGCAACAATATCGTCAAAGGCAACAAGGTTTCCATGGAGCATGGACGAAAATTCATGGCGATCAAAAACGACGCGGGAAATCAGGACCTCGGCAATATCTACAGCAGAAACGTCGCAAAAGAAGATGTCGAGAAATGGATTCGAACGAGAAATCAGATCAGGATATCAACGCCTAACCAGAAGTAGGCGTCCAACCATGCAATGCACCGCAATTTGTTGACAACGCGTTTTCGGAAATCCAAAGTCTTTTGGCCGAGCCCTGATGAACTCGGACGTTACACCGAAAATATTAGCTAGCAAATGCATGGTAGCCAAAACTCGCTGAAGTCCGAGACGAACCTCACTTTGGGGGGATCTTCACGTGACGCCGTCGATTTGATGATGGTGTTGATTACGCGGAGGCCTTGACACGAATGCTTGAACTCGCCGAGAGTCAGGATGGTTTTCTTGGCATGGATTCTGTACGGGATGCGGATCGACTTGGAATCACTGTGTGTTAGTTGCGTGATCTTGATGCAATTCACGCATGGCCCGACAATGCCGAACATAGAAACATTCAAGAACTTGGGCGACGGTTGTGGTACTCTGCAGATACCGTTCGTATCTGGGTTGTTGATCGGTCGTACGATTTTCGCGTCGATGGATCAACATCCAATTCAGGATAGCGGACAATGAAGTCAGGAACGCGGAACCGCTGACAGCGCGTTGTTAACTGGAGTATCAACAGCGGCGGCCCGGCTATTTGTGGTCGTTATTAAGCCAGTGTATTGAGCGAAGATGGCACGAAACGAATACGCTTTATAATCCGAAACGTTAAGTTGTATAGACATTGCTAAACAGGCCTTGGCACTGCGCAATCGTTGATAAGCTGCACCAGATCGTGGATGCTTGTGACTAGCTTCCACGCGAAAATATTTTGGAGTATCAAGATGCGACTTGCCACCGCCTTCATCGTCCTTCTTTCCCATTGTCTGTTTTGTGCTGGTCAGGGAGACGCAGAATGTCCCGTGACTATTTCGAAGCGCACGATACATGCGTTGAACAAGTTCAAAATGCGAATCACTGGGGATGGGAAACTCACTCGCGAGAATTTTTTGGCCTCCTTGGAAAGAACATTTGAAAAACTGGATAAAAACAAGGACCGTCAGTTGGACTCACTCGAATATTCGATGTGGGGCCTCATTTCATCGGCTGATGCCGACCTGGATGGCGTTGTCTCAGTCAACGAGTATCGAAAGTATCATGGCCGACAATTTAATCATTTAAACATTCCCAGAGGTGTTGCAATCGGCGGCAAGACTTTGGCTCCGCTTTCAGCCGAGTCAAACGATCACGTATTCAGTTTGACAAAAAGTGGTGCCACTTTTGAAAAGTCACCTGAATTGTGGGAGCAGAATGGCATCATTGCTCTGACGTTTCATTATGAAGTCACAGGGGTGAGTAAAGCGTTCAAGCACTCGGTCTTAGACTTCCGCAAGAAGATAACGATTCCTGTCGCGGAGGTGCTTGATTTGAGTTGTGGCGACGTGAATTGGTCGCCATTCAAAGAGCAGGGATTGGTTGGGACCGGTGATGGGTTCTTAGTCGACAGGGATGAGCAATGGGGGCGCACCGAATACGTATTGAGAGTCGATGACAAGGTGATTGGCATGGTTGGGGTCATTGGGAGCAACTCTGTGCTTAATCCGCGCTACAGCGGGGAGGCAGCGGCAAGTCTGGGCCTTGATGACGGTCTCTTGTTTCTGAAAGTTCTGCCCCCAGTCGAGGGCCGCGGAGGGGCAGCGTTTCGCGTGATTGTTGCACCGATCGATGAACACCAGAAACCAGCGTTTCGCTTCTTGCTCGGCTCTGCGGATCCAGTGCAGCAACCAGAAAGCCGTTAAATTGGATGAAGCGTGGATAACAAATGCGTGAACCGGGGTGCCGTTTCACGCGGAATTTAAATTAACTGCTAGCCGTCGCCGCCCGGTAGTGTTTGCCGTTCTGCGTTAAGCATCTCGTGAGTGAGACATTGTCAATCGCCATGCCTGCCTACTACGCGAAATCATGGTATCTCTATGTTGGGGCGATCGTGTTCACGATGCTTGCGTTGTGTTGCGCAATATTTGGTCCACTTTTGCTCTTTGACATCATGAAACGGGCAGATGGAAAATCGGGAACGGAGGCCGGCGTTGCAATGTCCATCATGGCCGTTCCAATGTCTCTTATCGCGCTGCTTGGCTGGTTCCACGTTTACGCCCGCCGTAAACCTCTACTACGGATTTGTGAAGAAGGGATTGAGATCAACGTCATCGGCGCTTCAAGCTTGGATGGCACACCCCTGATTCCAAACTTGGTTCGTGTAGCATGGTTGATCATGTCGCTGCAGGGATTCAAGAAACAGATTGGCTGGATACCTTGGGCGACGTTGCGGAACATCGAGGTGGTCGGTATGCCAATGACGCGATCATTGCTGATTGAAGCAACGATTGCTTATCCAGCTTTTCGAGGAGAAGCCATGACCGCGAGGATCGGCGATAGCATTGCATTTCACGCTGCAGAATTCCGAGACCCACTGGAAGTCATCGCCTCCACTATTCAGGAATTTTACAATGACCCCGACGCAAGAAGCGCGTTGCCAAGCTTGAACGACTGACCAGAAACAACCAGTACAAAAGCATGAACGCGGAGCCACCTACCGTGCGTTTTCAAATGGAGCATCAACCGCGGCGTCCCGGTTATGCCATACATTCGGCGTTGAATTCGACCTAGGAACCCCTATGCGGAAGGGCTGACAATGAAAACGTTACTTGCGATGACGTTGGCTGCTGTATTTGTATTGGCAAATAGTCCTGCGAAAGCAGGGGATTTACAGGACCCGGTTGTACTCAAAGGACACACATCGAGGGTATCAACTGTGGTTTGGGCGGACGATGGCAAGTCGTTAGCAACTGCAAGTGACGATCGGTCGATTCGGATCTGGGATTCGGCCACTGGGAAACAACTAGCGGACGTGCCAAAGATCACCCGCGCGGGATACGGCAGTCCGGTCGTTGCCTTCACCACGGATCTCAATCTTGTGGCAGTCAACTATTGGGGAGAGATCACGATCCGCAGTTCACCCGACAACAAGCTGGTGACCAAGATCGACCCGATCCTCGATCGCGGACACAGGTCCGCTTTCCGGCCGGATGTCTTCGCAATGGCATTTAGCCCGGATGGGAAGCGACTCGCCACGGGCGGATCGACCGCCGCAGTGGGCGGGTCGCATGGGTTGCCCGGCGGCATCGTAATCGTCTGGGACACCGAGAGCGGAAAAATCGTCCACCAGTCGGACAAGCTATCGACGGCTGCCAGTTCTGTGACTTGGAGCAGGGATGGAAAGCTGCTGATTGCGGGCACCAGCGGAGCGGGCGGGGAACTCCAAGAGTCGGGGGAAGTCTGGATATGGGATGCTGAAACACGCAAACCCTTGCATCACTTCTCGGTCAAGCCCGAGACGAAATACGGCGAGTGGGCGTCGGCCGCCAGCGTTGCGATCAGTCCCGACGGAAAACGCGTGGCGGTTCCTGTAACGTCCGGAAGCGGCGGAGCCCCGGCGGGCATTATCATTGAGGACACCGGGGCGGCCGTGCGGGTATGGGAGTTGGAAACCGGCAAGGCTACAGATCCGGTCAAGCGTCTCAAGATGGCAGTTCAAGCAGTTGTGTTCAGCCCCGACGGCAATCAGCTAGCAACGGCCGGCGGCGACAAGGTCGTGCGGGTGTGGGACTTGGATACAGGAAAGCAACTCGCT
>NZGD01000154.1 GCA_002690925.1 Rhodopirellula sp. | reverse complement strand
CGTTTCATCATACTCACTCGAAAAGCCAGTCTCAATCTGACCAGCCCAAATAAACATTTCTAAAACCAAACGATGGTAGCTCGTCGCCAATTCAAAATTACACCCATCTTGCAAGGTTTGGCGCTGCACCTGATTTTCTAGTTCCTTCCTCGCAAAATCGCGCCAAGGTTCCTTGGTAAAAAGTTGCCCTATCGCCAGCATCCCCACCAAGTTCGCCAGCAAATGATTCCCACCGGTTCGC
Source organism: Rhodopirellula sp. (assembly GCA_002690925.1). Classification (GTDB taxonomy): domain Bacteria; phylum Planctomycetota; class Planctomycetia; order Pirellulales; family Pirellulaceae; genus Rubripirellula. Next base: position 12,689 of record NZGD01000154.1, on the reverse strand, counting down.
CCAACCGGGCCATTCCATTCCAAATTTCTCGCGAGATGACGACCGTGAAACCAAAGGGACTTCAGAATCCTCTCTAGAAAAGAGCTCTCTTGCTCCTTTTGCACCTCCTCTTGAAAAAGGCAAAGAGCATTGATCCAATTCGCCGCCCTCAGGCCCACATCCATTGGACAGGCCCAGTTCACTCCTTTCTCAAAAGGATTGTTGTCCAGCCAATGAATTACCTGGGACTTGAATCCCTCATAGAATTTTAAATCACGGGTAAGCAGGAACGCCACCCCCCAGGTCCCAAAATGCATACAACGGCTCAATTCCCACGGAACTTTAATATCCACTTTGTCCGGCAACTTTGACCAATCAAAGGACGAGAAATGCACATGGGATCCCCAGCGGTATCCCCCGATAAAATCCCGGTGCCAGTCGGGCTCCGTCCCAATATCGACCGGACCGCTTCCCAATAAATCTACCACTCCATTGAGACGCGACTCCGCCTCCCGTATCAATGCTTGCCTCTCTTCATGAGACAGCCTGTCATCAAAGTATTCCGGCTTCGAGGCCCATGGAGCTCTCTCCGCTAATCGGTTAATAGATTCCACGGGGTCGGTTCCCCGGCTGCGCAACTTTCTCTGAAAGTTCTCGTACTTCAGATCAAAACCGTAAGCGTTCGCCCTGACGAAGTTTCCAATCTTCCTCCGCGCCCGCGCCCGTCGATCAGGACTGGTGAATAATTCTCGAATCATTGTTCCAGACAAAGCTGCAGCGCCTGATAGCACGTCTCCCACACCTCCCGCTGTTCATCCCAGGGAATCGCAAATCGCTCTCCCGAAAATGCCGCCACGACAAATCTCTCCAATTCCTTCGCATGCCCTTTGTCGCGCACTTTTAGATGGCTCCCTTTCGGTCCCCCAAAAACATCCAGGTCCAGATAGTCCTCAAGAACCCAGGTTTTCTCATCACAAAAAACCCTCATCGTCTCCTTCGGATATGAGCGGTTACCCTGCGAAGTGTAGATCAAATTAGCGACCGAACCGTCCTCATATTGCAGATTCAAACTAAAATTATCATCCTTCACCAGCGCCTCATTTGCAGAGCGAATCGCGTGACATGAGATCTCACTTACCGGACTCCCTACCAAACTTCGAATCACATCCACCAAATGGCACCCCTCGCCCATCAGGCGACCCCCTCCCTCTTCCCCCTGGGTCCAATGATCCTTCGGAAGATACCCCGCGTTCATGACATACTGAATCATCACCGGATGCACCCGGTTCTGCAGCTGACTCCGGATAAGCTCCACCTGTGGAGCAAAACGCCGATTATACCCCACCATAAACGGCGCACTACTTTCCTCCACCAATTGACAGATCTCCTGATACTCCTCTGAAGTCAGACACATCGGCTTTTCCAGAAATACTCCCTTCCCGGCACGGAGAGCCCTGATCGCAAATTCCGCGTGGGTATTGTGCCTTGTTCCAACCAGAATGACATGTACTCTCGGATCGGCCAAGACCTCGTCATAATGAGTCGTCAGCTGCACACCTTCCAGATCACCTGCCGCATTGCGCGCAGACGGCCCGGTCCTTGAACAAATCCACGATACCTCAACACGCTCAGACATCGCCACCAGATTCGGAAGATGGGTTCCTTGAACAAAGGCACCCGCTCCAACCACCGCCACCGAAAGTTTCTCCCCGTTCTTAGGAGCTTTATACTTTTGGACTTCACCCTCCCCGCTGGCTGCAGTCATTTCACTTGTCAGCTCCCCGCCTTGCGGCTCAAGAACGGCCAGAAATCCACCGCTTCCCTCCTTGAGCTTGGCATAGGCTTCGGCCGCATTCTCCAACGACGATCTAGTCCCGATCAACCCTGACACGGCAAGTTTTCCACCCGCGATCAGGTCCAAATACGCCTGCATATTGCGCTTCTCAGTCCAACGCACATAGCCATAGGGATAATCCTGCCCCCGGAGTTCGTAATTATCATCATAGCGACCCGGTCCATAGGAAGTAGAGATCAGGAAATCCAATTCCTTTTGGTACATCTCATCTCTTTTGTATTCACCTCCGGCTACTCCTACCAAAATCACCCTCCCCTTGCGCCGGGACATCTGAAATGCCTGGGAAACCGGCTCGCTCGACTGTGTCGCTGCAAAAACCAAGACCGCGTCTACTCCATGACCTCCACTCCAATGAGTGGCCAGCGCCACCGCATCATCTTCCCTGGGGTTAAGACATAAGTCAGCTCCCAACTCTTTAGCTACCTGCAAACGCGAAGCATCCAAATCCGTAGCCACCACCGCACAACCGGCCGCCTTCAGCATTTGCACAGCCAGAATGCCCAAGGCTCCGCAACCAATCACGGCAACCTTTTCTCCAAGGGAAACATTTGCCCGCCTTACGCCCTGCATCGCAATCGCTCCGAGAGCCACCGTACTCGCCTCCGCATCGTCAACCTCTTCCGGAATCGACACCGCAAGATTCACCGGCACTGCTGCCACTTCAGCGTGGCTTGCAAATCCCACCCCGGTAATCGCCACCCGCATTCCCTTCGTAAATTCCTTCACTCCGGGTCCGACGTCCAAGACCACGCCCGCCGCCGTATATCCCGGGGCGGATTCCTTATCAAATTTCGCCTGCGCCCGCTTCCACACGGTCGCGATCCCCTCCCGCTTCATCTGCGCCAGAGCCGTCTTCGCCTTATCCGGCTGTTCCATCGCCCGCTGCAAGAGGCTCTTCCCCGAGTTCGCCATCCCGGCCAACTCAGTCCCTGGGCTGACACAAGAGGCCCTCACCTCCACCAAAATCATCCCCTCCCGCGCGCCGGGGGCCGGAACTTCCACCACGATCGGCTTCCCTTTTTTTATCAAAATCTGTTTCATCGTTCTATAGATTTGTGCTTATGAAAGTTGGGTCTGAACAAGAGGAGTGTCGTGTTTATCTGAAATATCCGCGCCCCTTTCTCTAATAAATTTAGCGGGAACTCCACCAACTATTGCCTTGGCCGGCACATCTTTGGTGACGACACTGCCAGCTGCAATGACAGCTTGATCCCCAATAGCTACTCCCGGCAGAATAATGACTCTAGTGCCAATCCAAACGTCATTACCAATTGTAATTGGTCGGATAGGGCAAGCCCCTTGTTTGTTGATTGGGATGTCAATTCTTTCAAAAGCATGAGATGAAGACATAATAACAACATCTGGCCCCATGAGTACGTTATCGCCAATGGTGACATATGAATTGATTCGTGCCCCTTGTCCTAATTGGCTATTGTTTCCAACCCTGATTTCATCACCTTTCCCAATGTAGCACCGTTGTTTGATAATCACGCCTCTTCCCATTTTGGCTAGGAAACGTTTGGCTAGAAATCGTCTAAGTCGATAACCGAATTTCCAACCAGGCACGGGTTGTGTAGGGAAATGTTGGGCGAACCCATAGTAGACGAGCAAACAGCTGAAGCGGATAATTTTTTTCATGGTATTGGGTCGTTTCTCAAGAGCCAGCAGCTCCCATGATTCTACTTAATGGCTGGTCGGGAAGTGGCGATGTGGAGGCGAGAACTGAATTCAGCACTGGGACGGCTTTTTATTTTGGCAACCCATTCGGGGTGGTGCTCAAAGAGGGAGTAGAGTTTTTCTCCAGCGGGAATGTTACGGCCTTCTAACAGGCAATTGCTGAAGAGAAAGATGTGCTTAATGAGGAACTCTTGCCAGTCGGCAAAGTTTTGCACTTCGAAGCTTTGCTTTCGGCTAAGTAGCTGGCTGCAAAGCTGAATGAGGGAGGCGGTGAGGCAGGTAGTAATCTAATATTTCGTCCAAAATAAAAAGCCGGGTAATTTTCAAATTTAGTTAGATTGTCGTTCAGAATTCTCACGCACTTCAAATTTTCTTTTCTCGATTCAAAAATCCCAACATAAAGTTTGCTACTTATTTTCACTCAAAGTCTGCAATCATTATCAATGAGGGGAGGCTTTTACGGTATTCTGTAGATTTTCCCTAACCATGTTGAAAAAATCGACATGGGCAGCTGCAATTGAGACGGGACAATTGAGAGTTTTTACTTTCTCTCTGCCGACTTGGCCCATGCTCCTCGCCTCCTCCATTTCCTCAGCAAGTCTGATCATAAAACCAGCCATGGCATCTGCATCATCCATTTCCACTGTCCAACCATCCTTGCCATGATCAATCATCTCCGGAATTCCTCCCACCCGAGTTCCGATGACCGGTAAACCGATGGCATGAGCCTCGGTAACGACATTTGGTGACGTGTCCATTCGGGACGCAATGATTGAAGCCCGGGCATTTCTCAATCTCTCAATAAGCTCTTCCTTCCCCAAAGCCCCCTCAAAATGAACTCTCTCCCCAACCCCCAGGTCAAAAGCCAGACGTCGTAATTTCTGCAAGTCAGGACCATTTCCGATCACCACCAGCTCAAAATCGGACAGGGAAGACAAGGCAAAGGCCTTGATAATCACATCGACCGCTTTGCGGGCATCAAGGCTCCCCACCGTCACAAACTTCTTCTTCATCGTAGGCCCCTCCTGCGATAGAAACTCTTCTCTAACCGGATGAGGAATGATCTGAACCATCGCCCCGGGATTCCGCTTAAGGGCCCAATTTTTGGCGAATTCCGTCTCTGCCACCATCCAGGAAACCCTGGAAACAGCTTTTGATTCCGCCCGGGCCCCAAGCTCTTTATCGAGCCAAGGCCGATTCGTATAATAGGGTTTTAAGTATTCTGAAATCCCTTGAATAAAGGCCGTCACCGGAAACCCGCTCCTCAATGCAATCATCGCAGAGCCGGTTTCAAATCCAAATGCATGAATCAGGTTCGGGCTCCATCTCCGAATAGCGGGAGTCGTGAAAATAGAGATCGAATGGTAGTAGCTCTTTCTAAAAAACCGCATTGGAATTTTGACCGGAACGCCTTCATACTCGACCCCATCTTTCTCCACCACAATCGGGCGCAGAATCTTCCAATGAGGAATAAATACCCGGAGTTTCCAATTGGTAGATTTTGCCAAATTTGGCAGTAGGCCAATCGTCCAGGGTGCCGGATGCTCATAACCCTCACCTCTATCACGGAGAACCTCTGGGGGAAAGATCCCTCCCGTCGGCAAAGAACCAATAAAGGCAAGTTTCATGTCGACCTCAGTTTTTTAATTGCCAGGAGATGTCGATAGAACCTCCTCTTCACGCGAAGCCCGCTCTCTCATATCCGAAATGACATTCCGGCATAAAACCAACATCCCGGCGGTGATCAACGACTGTGGAAAATCAATGTTGAAGGCTCCAAAAACGAAAAGATACTTGATTGGAAGATAAGCCGCCGGTAGTGCAAAAAAGCCCACCATCACCAGCTCCCGTCGATTGATACAGCTTCGCCAAAGCCGCAAAAACCCGCTCGCGATGTATAAAATCAACAAAGTATACAAGATGAAGCCAATGACGCCCACATAGCGGATTGCGGTGAGCGGCCCACTATGAAGATTTCCCGTCAAAATATAGTATTGCTGCTGTTCTTGGGTCGATATTTGCCTCATCGCCTGCTTCTCCCGAAAATACTCAACCTCTGCGGATCGGACCCCGAAACCATCGCCCAAAATCTTGTTTCCAATACCGTTCCCGTACAGGGCTTCTTCCCACATTCCAACTCTCCAATCCGTGCTTTCAGTACCGGTATCCTTAACCCGCCTATCCCATTCGCCGGGCAGGAAAGACAGAGGCCGCTGAATTCGATCAGGCAACGTAACAGTTACCGAGACAAAATAAATTCCGCTCAATGCGACCACTGCGATCATTATCGTCAAAAGAAATCCCTTGAACCCTTGCCACGCTGTTGAAGCGATCACAAAGTAGATTCCCTGAGCTCCCAGCACCCCGCGAAAACCCGAAAGCAAGGACAGCACGGCCGCGATCATCAACCCCAAAAGGGATTTTGCATGGGTTGGGCTAAGATTGGCAATTGGAGCCCGTTTGGCATAAATAAGATACACTAGGCCCACCGCAAGCGGGCTCAGATATCCTGAACGACCCACGCCCGTCCCCTTGTCTAGTTCGTTACCACCAAGCATCTCCTTCACGTCTGGAAGGAAGCCCGAGTAGAACTGATAAAGAATTATTCCAGTTTGTGGAATGAAGAAGGCGATGGTTCCTCCGACCGCCATCACAGCAGCCATGATCACCGTGAAAACTGGGACACGGTTCAGCCAATCGGCATCCGGTCGCACACTGCAGAGCATAATATATCCCAACAATCCTACAATCACCTCAAAATAGGGGCGTCCGCCAACCAAGCCGGTACTTCCAAAAGCCCGAATTCCTACCGGATTAAGAGCGAACGAAATCATCACTGAAACCAAGACCAGCCCGATAAAGAAATCAATCGTCCCGGGACGCCAGCGAATTTTCTCCCGCCGCGTTCCTATCTGAAGCCCAAATACGGCTAAACAAAACATAATACTCAGGTTGCTCACACTGAATGGAATAGGGAGAATCCCAACATTCCCACCCCAAGAAAAGAATATCGGTATTAGGATCCACACATTCTTTTTGAGAATGACAAAGAGGCCGATCGCAACAACTGCAACCACGAATCCACCCAGTTTGATGAGATCTACTCGAGCAACTGCCGAACCCAAAATAAACGAACCCAGGATAATGATTACAGCGATACCGGCAACAGCCAGAATGGACTTACTATTCATAAAAACTAACTACAATATTGAAGGGAAATTAGATAACTTTTCAGCGGCAAACTATTCAGAATCCAGTGATCGGTAAAGCGCCTCAATCCTTTTCACCTTCTTTTCCCAAGTGAAATGACTTCTGACTCGCTTCGGACCATGCTGGCCAAACAACTCGTCGGACCTCCGGTTCTTTAACAGGCTCGTCATCGCCGTCGCCCACTGTGCAATTGCCACCTTTAGCGAGGAGTTTGCATCAACCTTAAGCCCAGCTTCATCGCTAATCATGATTCTCCCCCCCTGATGATCAAAACAAATCACAGGCAATCCACATGCCATCGCCTCCAATACGATCGTCCCGGAAGTATCTCTAAGACTGGGAAAAACAAACAGGTCAGCTTTGGCAATCATATCTCGCATTTCACGATGGGAAACCTTCCCAACCCAATCGATCTTTCCACCCAAGCCAAGTGCGGTTTCGATATTTTTAAGCTCAGATTCTTCAGGTCCCGACCCTACCATGGCGAGCCTCATTTCCGGGTTTGCACGGAGAGCTTCTTGAAATGCGAAAAACAACAGCCGAGCACCCTTTCGTGATTCAAACCGACCAGCAAACAATAGATTAATCTTTTTCCGGCCACCTCGATCAACCGGCTGAAACACGTCCGCATCAACCCCAACGTCGATCATCAACCCGGCATCTCTCCGACAAAGATTTTGGAATCGAGACCTTGTTTCCTGATTCGCGAACAGCACTGCATCTGCCTCCCTAAACAAGGATCTTACAAGTGGGTTCCATGTAGAAAGAGCCACCCTCAAGCTTCTCAATTTTTCCTTAATTCGAGATTTCCAGGATAATGAATGCAATAGAGCTGGGGGAGCGGTTTGCCCGCCACCGACCGGGCCCCATACTTTCCTCGCACGAATCCCCCTCAACGCAAACGGCGGGACCTCGAAGCTGTTAAAAGTCAGATGATGCACAATATCAAAACCCTTTGAATCAACAAGTGAGGTAAGTCCCCGGGAAAGCCCTAATTGCCAGAGGGCGTAATAAAGATGAATTCCAAGGAGTTTTTTTTTCAACCTCACCAAAACAGGCGGTAAGTCATAGTATACAAATTCCGGTAGTGGTTCCGTCAATTCTCTCAAGGCAGATTCTATTCTTCCTCGATTATTGGATCGCGTCACAACCGTGACCTGGTGTGACTTCGCAAGATGAAGGGCGGTGTTCCACCCCGTTCCAGGTTCAGAACCGGCATTAGGCTCACACGCATAGGCCAAGAGAAGAATTTTCATATTACTCGGCGGATGCCGGGATTGTCGGCAAATTCAGCCTTTGTCTCAAAATACGATGACTCATGTAATCTAAAACTTGTGAGGCCAGATTCCTGGACATTACATCATCACTCAATTCTTCGGAATCCAATTTGTTCTTCAAGGCAAGGTCCACAACGCCCCGGGATGCCTCTGGAATTAAAAGCAAAGTACTCCTCCATCGTCTTACCCATCGTCTTATCAAAGGGACGCCTCTTGATTCAATTTTGATCCAACGAAAAGCATCTTTTAAGATGTCAGCAATCTGTTTCAGAGACTCTGACGAAACCTCAGGCGGATAACTCACGATCAGTCCAGTGGGCTCCATGACTCTCCGCAGGTAGAGCTTGACTTCTTTCATCCTAATCCGTCTGGAGTGTGAAAGTCTCACCACTGCCGGTGAGCTTTTATAGATTTTTTCAATATCACTCCAACAAGCCTCTTCCAGCTGGTGGGCGACCCCCGACTTCCGGTTCAACCATGTTTCCAGACTCTTCCGGCAACGATCTGGCGACTCTTCAAAAAGCGGCTTTAAGCACGCTCTCATCTCATTTATCGGTTTCCCTTTCGAGGCGGATTTCACAAAGTCATAAAGAAACTCCACTTCCTTGGCCGCTGAGTAAAATGGTTTTCCGTTTGGCTTCCACCTCCCTTGAAAAAGAGTCCCATTATCTATCAAAACTTCACCCTTGCGCCGATAGTCCCAAGTGACATCCAATACAATTGAGGAGTGTTGAGATCCTCTTTGAAAACAGATCGCATACAAAGCATCGGATTCATGTTCGATCACCTGAACCAATTTCCACCCACACTGGGCACAATAACGATCGAGTATTTCAAGATACTGATCAGGCGATACACCCGATACCGCGAAATCAATATCCGAAGGAATGATCTCCGGCATGTCTTCCCAGCCGTGCAAGATCAGCGACCGGCAACCCGCCTCTTCCATCCAAGGCCACCAAGCGTTGAAGAAAGCAATCTTTGAAATTGAAGCAGATTTTATCATCTTACAGGGCTTCTTCTAAAAACCTTAGTGAATCTCCACGGATTTTCTCTATCCTCGCTCGAATCACCTCCCAATTGAATTCATGGCCTACCGCCATAGAAATGGAATCGGAATCGATGGAAATTACTGCCGCCTCGATTCCAAAATCTTCTCCCAACTCTATTAACCTGGGAGCCCTGATCGCCTCTGTATAGTAAGCCAAAACCGGTATTCTATTCTTGAGACTAAAAATAACTGCATGGAATGAATCTGTATAAACATGAGCCGCCCCCACAAGCCAAGACACCCACTCGAATGGATCCAGCATCCATAATACTTCATCAGCCCAGGAGTATTTCGTAATCTTAATTCCAGTTGGCATAGCAAGGATTACTTTGAGAGTCTTGGCGCTATGCTTGTTCCTAATTTCATGAATAATTTCACGATGAAACTCATCGCTAGCTTCACTAAGAAGATAGACAAAAATATAGTCTCCACCCATCCCGATTTTATCGATCTCCTCAAAATCATAGAGTAAAGTGGGATCAGCCACTTTCTCTGGTTCGAGCCCAACGGGCAGGTTCATCTTCTCGACCCAGGATAGAGTAAAAAAATTTCGCACGGAAATCGCCTTGAACTCAGAGAGAGCCACGGAAATCCAATCATCATTCCGATCGGAATTGCGGCCACAACAAGATGCGTAGCTAATCTTACACCCTTCAAAATTGATTGGTTCTGCAAAGTAAAATACCGGGTCATCATGCCAGGTCAAATTCCAAACCTGGTCACTCCCAACCACAATTGCCTCAAAAGTAGAGAAAACCTCGTTCACCTCATCGAAAGACTGACAACGGGCGGTCGCATTGAAATGTTTTATCTTAAAACCATCGTACTTAGCTCGATATGGACCCAAATGGCGAAGTTCGGAAAGGCGCCTGCTGACATTCGCGCCGAGATGTGGGCCTTTTAAACCCCATCCCCTCCAAAACTTCTTTAATTTGAGGTCTACAGGATGATAGTCAATCACTTGAACATCATGACCGAGGCCTTCCAAGACGTTTTTGAGCGCATAGCTCTGTAAACTTCCCCCAAAATTATAGCCGGAGTTTAGGCTTAGAATGCCAACTTTCATTTCTTAGTTTGGGCGTTTTTTTTCGAAGCACGAGCTGCTAGGGTATATTTTATCCAAGCAAGCCATCGCAGTGGAATTCTACGATAAAGGCAAGAATTGATAATCTGTAGTCTCTCGATACGTTTCCAGAATGACTCAAAATCATTCGTTCTCTTTGCCAGCGCCCAGAATCTCAAACTATCTTTCATCATCCTAATCCGATGCCGATAGAGTTTCCTGCGGCTAGATGAAAGATGGTTTTTAGATGGCTCCACGCGTTTTTCGGGTGACCACTCTCCATTTTTTCTTCGTAAATATAAACGATAGCGCAGCCCCTCACGCCGGTCGCGGAGCCCACCTTGCTGTGAATTCGCAGCCATCTCCAGCGACAGCTCTTCGAGGCTAAGCTGCCCATCTTCCAATCCCTTACCCAGTATTTCTGAGAGATCTTTACGGCGGGAAACCACGACACTAGTGCCTCGCGGATCTTTCACAGCTCCTGGGAGCCAAGCATCCCCAACAACTAGGTCCGCGCATTCTGCAAAAACATCATCACAAAGATCACATGCAGGATTCCGAAAAAGATTAAGGCCCCAGTTGCCGCCCACCAATTCAGACATTGGCCGTGCATTCGACCTCATTGGAGTAGATGCAGAGAAGCCATAACGATCAGCCGGACGATCCATCAGTTTAACCCTAAAATCGACGTCAACCAGTTCACTGGGGTTCAGGCCCATTTGCTGGGCCAGGCTCTCTGCAAATCCCGTGCTCTTCAAATGACCACACACCAAACCAATAAAATAGGGAAACTTTTTCGCAAATTCCGGTCTGAGTTCACACAAACGACGAGCGCCCTTGATAAAGCAGGGAAGCCCCACAAACACACCACGACCCGGCAATCTTTCCACCTCTCTCAAAACCTCAGAGAGCTCGATCGGATAATACTTTGATTTTCCTCCTACTACTATCTCTTCCGTGGTTCGGGAAATCCCGTAGTAAAATAGTTTCCCCGTTTCCCTGGGGGCATTTTTAACATGGACCACGTAATCAGCTTTCCCGCTCTTGAGCAATGATTTCAAGACCCACGTAATAATACCTCCTGATGATGCTTGGAGGCGCATCGAGTCATCCGTGACACTTGCCTGATAGATTTCTCTATAGTAACCCAAGCGCGTGTCATGCTGAATCCCTCCAAACAAACGAAAACCAATCGAATCTTCATTCGCCCCTTCACCAGAAAAAGGGCAAACATTTAAAACATCCTTTATTTCGGATTCCTCTGCAGTTTTTAGATCCGCAAGATCAGGTTGATACAATCCCGACTCAGTCAGTGCCATCGGCAATCTGTCCTTTGATAAGAACGAACAAAGTCCACATCCCACACATGCCCCTGCTTCGACGATTCTTTCGAGTTTCTCTCGATTTTCCATTATCTCAGTCTTTTAGAATCTCAGGAAAAAGTGCTTTTATTCTGAAGGGAAACAAAGGCTTACAAATTACTTATTCTTTTGAATTTTTTCAAAAAGACACCCACAAGATCCCGACAAGCAGGAGAGACAGCAATCCAAGAGCCAATGGCAAGGAGAGAAGCCGATCCGACAACAGCAAAAACCCATAAGGGGCCTCCCCCTGTCTTTCTCACAAGATCTGCCAAATTGGAAAAAACAAAAGCGCATATGAGAAAATTCACCAAACTACCCAAGAGTGAAAAAACCAATCCAAGCGCCATATTGGGAAGAACCTTATTAACATAGAAAATCGAAAGTAACATTCTGGTAAATAGAGCGAGGCAAAGACCAACAATCAAAGTTTCGATTCCAAAGAAAACCGTCGAAACAATGGCGGTCACCGTGACCAGGGTGCCAACCCAAGTCCAACTTAAGAGGGCTCGAAGTTCACCAGCCCCAATGAGCACGCTGTATAGCACTCCCCCAGCAGGCTTCATAAAAAGAAAAGGAGTCAAGCCCATCAAAAAAGGAACAGCTTTTTCCCAACCTGGCCCCATCAAAAAAGGGACAATATCCACTGCGACGGCGTAAAGTGAACCCGCCAAAACTCCCGAAAGAACTAAAATCGCCCTGTAACACCGATTAATCCACCGCCTCTTGCGCTCCGGATCATCGTTCATTTTTGTCAATATAGGCAAGAGCGTCGAATTAATCGGAGATGAAATAATCTCGGTCGGCACTGACACCATGAGGTGGCTTCTGGAATAAAACCCTAACTGCGAAAACCCCCAAATTTTCCCAACCATAATACGATCAACATTCGCGCTCACTAAGTTTGCAAATTCTCCCAAGGTCACCGTTGCCCCAAACTTCAAATAGTGTGAGATACTCCGCATCGGAGAGTTACTCCTCTTGGGTCTCCACGATACTGCTTTCCATGAAAGAATGGTATTGGTCAGCTGCATGAGGACGGGAGCGGCAACGATTGCCCAGTATCCTCCGCCCATCCAAGCGATGAGAATCGATCCTCCTGTTCCAATAATCCCGGCAACAATCTCGCGTATCGCAATGGTTTGGAATTTCAATTTTCTTCTCAATAACCCGAGAGCAATCACCTCGACCGAACTCAACATCGAGGCCAAACCAT
>NZGD01000153.1 GCA_002690925.1 Rhodopirellula sp. | reverse complement strand
GGCCTTCAGGTCGTGGATGTTGTCAAACTGGCGACCGTCGACGAGCCGACCGCTGGCGTCCACTTTCGATGCGATCGTGTAGCTGAAATCGTGGCCGGCGCGGTCGATGCCGGACACGCGGTCTCCTTTTTCCAAGCCGCGATAATTTGCACGCCATGTGCCTAGGACATCGAAGTTTTCCAGCGCGAGACCCACGGGATCGAACTTTGCATGACAGCCGGAGCATGTGTTTGATGCGGTGTGTTTGGCAATCAGTTCCCGAATGGTTTCCGCGCCATGGATGTCAGGTTCGACGGCGGGGATACCTGGAGGAGGCGGCGGTGGCGGCTGGCCGATGAGGCGATCCATGATCCAGACGCCGCGCAGCACAGGGGAGGTGCTGGTGCCGTCCGCGGAAAGCTTCAGGACAGACGCCTGCGTGAGCAATCCGCCGTAAGGGCTGCTCCTCGGCAGGTCAACACGCTGCAAGTTCGATCCCTTCACTTCGTGCAGTCCGTAATGCCTCGCGAGGCGATCGTTTACGAAGACGAAGTCTGCGTCAATCAATGAATGCGCGGGAAGATTTTCGCGGATCATCGTCGCGAAAAAAGCTCGAGTCTCACGGCCCATCGACTCGACAAGGTAATCATCCAGCCGATACTCCGGATAAAGGCGAACGTTGGGGTCATCCCGGCGCAGCTCGCTCAGGTTGAGCCAGCTATTGGTGAAATGTCTGACGAAGCGATCAAAGCCGTCGCCCGCGATGAGACGTTGCGTTTGTGCTCGAAGCGTCACCGGATCGCGCAGTTTCTGGTCCTGCGCAAGCCTGATCAGATCTGCATCGGGACGCGAGTTTGTCAGAAAATGCGATAGCCGGTTGGCAATCGTGAAATGATTGGCGCTCGTCATCGGCTCGCGCAGGTACAGAAAAAGATTGGAGCAGAGAAAAGCCTGATAACCGGACTGCAAGGCCTCGGCGAGCGTCTCGCCGCTGTTCAGTTCTCCGACAACAAGTTCCTCGAATGGTGCGATGGCGTCCTCCGGCACGGGCTCACGCGCGGCAAGCTGGATGAAACGACGCAGAAGCCGTTTGGCTTCTGCCTGTGGATTATCCGATTTCATTTCAACGCCAAGGCCATCAAACAGCACCCGATGCGAGGCGGGAGGCCACGTTACTGGCGAAAGGGGGCCTTCAATCTCGAGCCACCGGAAAGCGACGCCCGGCTGCCCGCCTTCCGGGAAGGGTGGGTAACGGTAGTACCCCGTTTTCCCCTGTGCGTCGATCTGAGGTGAAGGCAGGCCAAGCAGACCGTACTCGATTGTCTGCCCCTCCTGCAGATACACGACTGTTTCGTAGACACGTTGCTCAGGCAGAATGTCAATGATGCCGCCCGTGGGTCGTACGTTCTCGGCAATGTCGTGGTTGGTTGGTTTGCGGGCACGAAACGTCATCGGCACCGAACGCGTGCCGGTCTGCAGAACAAAGTCTTTCAGTTGCAGCACAGAACGTGCGGAGAAACGAACGCGGTATTCCCCCGATGTGTGTGCGATCACTTTGTCGGGCCACAGTGCGTATGGCCATCCGGGTGACCGAAACAGGGCCAATTCAACCGATGGATCCGGTTCATTGGTCTGTCCTTTGGGAGGCGATCTCAATTCCAGGTCGATACCCTTTGAATCGCGACTAAAGAACAATGATTCCCTGCCGCCAGCGATGTACCATTTGGAGGACAACTGTTTGCCTTCGACACGGCGTTTTCGCACCAGTGGTGGCTCCTTGGTGGAAACGATGGCCGACGAAAGAGCGATTTCCACTGCATCGAGATACGCCATGAGTTGCAGACGCGACATGTCGAGCGAGCTGGAAACCTTGTCGCAATGATGACTTTGGCGGTCGTGAGGCAAACGGTCGAGAATGTCGAGATGCGGAAGGTGCAGGAGGTCACGCAAGTTCTGTTGGAACTCGATGCGGTTCAAACGCCGCATCGGCCCTCGGCCCCTTGTGGCAATCTTCGCTCGGTCTGCAGCCGCGAGAGGATGACTCAAAGCCCTGACCATCAATGCTCTTTCAGATTCGGGCAAGTCATTCGGCGCGGGCGGCATCTCGCCCTTGCTGATGCGATCGTGAATTTGAATCCAGCGATCCTGTGTGGTGCGATCCTCAAGGTCAAAAGCCAGCGAAGTCAGGTCCAGGTTACCTTTCTTGGACGAGTCGTCGTGGCAGCCAACACAGTTCCGCTCGAAGAGTGCAGCGGCTGGCGTTGGAAGCTCATCGGCATGCAGCACCGATGCGGCGAGCAGCAGGCCAAGAAGGAGTGGGAACGTGGATTGCATGGTGGGATGCATTCATTTGCCTTTTTCTGCGCCTTCTCGCACGGGCACAGGCAAACAGTTAACGGAGCGTGTTAGGGTTTTAGTGATGTGACCAAATTTTAATATGACCAAGTTTGTCGCCGATGATGACTTCGGCACATCTTGAACATGATACACGTTCTATTTGGCTAACCGCCAACCGGAAAGCTAACTGCCAAGCGGTTTCGGGTGGAGACACGAGGTGGGGCAGAAGGCGTCCGAAAT
This sequence comes from Rhodopirellula sp., assembly GCA_002690925.1. Lineage (GTDB taxonomy): Bacteria > Planctomycetota > Planctomycetia > Pirellulales > Pirellulaceae > Rubripirellula. The sequence goes on along the minus strand of NZGD01000153.1, from coordinate 23,864 downwards.
GACGCGAACTGAGGGGCCACCAACACAAAAGGCCCGACGAAAATCCAGTGATTTTCTCGGGCCTGCGGGTGAGTTCGCAGAATTGCAATCTGCGAGAGTGGGCGATGAGGGACTCGAACCCCCGACATTCTCGGTGTAAACGAGACGCTCTAGCCAACTGAGCTAATCGCCCCAATTGCGTTTTTCTTAAACGCTGTATGTTTCTCAAACGCTCGACCCGATGGTTCGTCGGGCCATTGCGAAAGCTGTCCAGCTTTCGCGGTTCTTGCAGTCAGGTCGTCCGTTCCGATGCGACATGTTGACCGCAATGTCTTGTGTTTTCGGCAAGACAGCAATCTCAGGTTAGCAAAAGCTACTATCGACTGAGCATTCGGGTTCGGCGGGCACGACGCTCGGCTCGCAGGCGTGCTCGGCGGTTGGTTTCGCTCGGCTTTTCGTAGTATTCTCGGCGGCGCATCTCTTTTTTGATGCCACTACGCTCAACCAATTTACGGAATCGACGAACAGCTTCTTGGATCGTTTCCCGATCGCGAACCACTAACTTGACCATTTTTGCTCCGAATACATTGCCAGATCATATCTCCCTTTGGAGGGATTTTCCTTTCAGGCAGGCCCTGTGCCGTGCCACCGGAGGGGAAGTCTAACGATCAGCCCACCCCAGTGGCAATGGCGGGACCCCATTTCAGTTGGAATTCCCTGCGAAATTGCCCATCAATTTCGGCTAGCTACCCGTTGAGGGCTGTTTCCGATGGGCGACTTGATGTGGTTACCCCATTTTGAAGCCGTTCACTTGTTGAATGAGCCTCGTCGTAGGGGCTTTTGGGTTTCATCAAGCCAGACGGGCCTTGAACGCCGTCGCGATGTCGCCATTTCGGGCAATATCTACGAATTTCGCCTTCAATCTGGGCGTGCTCAGACTAACTCCTCGTCCAAATCATCTTCCAGAGTCACCCCAAGTCCACGAAGGACCTCCTGTAATTGGGTGTCCAAAGCATCCAACTGCTCAAGAACGTCGTCCTGACGCTGCTCAAGCTCATTCAACAATTGACCTGGTTCGATATCCGCGACTTGCGATGTCTGTGTTGGCGACATATTTGCTTTGCTGGTTGGCCTAAGAGCTGCTTGAAGAACGCACCATTTTGAGTTGGCGATTCAAGGCAGTTGGAACACGCTCTGATGGACTCTTAGCATCGGTACGATTTTGCTCTTTCGCGAGCCAGCTTCCGGTCGCATCGGTCCGAGAAGTCAGAGAAGATGTGCGGTTCGCGGTGACATCGCCGGTCAGTCAGGCCGCGAGGTACGTCGGACTCGCTCTTTCCCATCGTCTGGATCGAGATGGGGACCTAACTGACCGAGTGAAACTTGGATCATCGTGCAAGTTCGAGTGGTGTGGCAAACGCGTCATAAAATGAATGAAAATTGATGTGGAGAAGCCCAGGCCGCCCCTGCGGGGCCGCCCCGTTCAGGAGCCACGGCTAAGTTGCGGCACTGGCGGATGAAAGTGGCAGGCCTGGGGGGCTTTAGCGAAGGTTACCTCAGAATGCGGCAATGCTATCAACCGCAGGCAGGTGGCTTCGCTCTTGCTGTTTGAGTGTCAGATGGATAGTCTGCCAGTGGGGTCAGGGAAGGAATGCGTCTGTTGTCAGGGAGGGCAATCACGTGTTGAAACGAACGTCGATCAGGAGGAAGCTCGCTGTCACGCTGACATTGCTGTCGGTTGTTTTCTGTTTGCTCGTTTCCGCGGTGATTTTTGCACTCGGGGCTTACAACAGTCTGGCATTGGAACTGGCCCAGCATTCCCGTGAAGTGCAGCGGGCGAGCGATTTGCACATCACTGCTTACAAGTTGATAGGTAGTTTTGGGAGCAAGCTTGGGAGTGCTAAGAGTGCGGAAGAGCATGGTTTGTTGCCTTCCAAGTTGAGTGAGCTTCCGTCTGGATTATTGATAGAGCTTGGCTGGGATTTCGAATTGTGCGGGACTGCCTTTGAGACGCATCTTGATACATGTTGCGGCTTGTCCAAGTCGCAGTCGACGAATCTGCTAATGCCCGAAGTAGAGCGTGGGGGTCGGTTGGCGGAAATCAAAAATCAGTTTCACGCATTCAAGCAGTTGGAACCTTTCAGTAGCGAGGTCAACTACAGTTCGGGCTACAATCCGGAGAAGAAGGCACAGATTGAAAAATCTCTTCGCTCGCTGCTAGGCAAAAGTGAAACCTATGCCAAGGCGACTCACCAGGCGTTCACAGCTTACAGTGATCAGCTTCGAGGTCAGGCTCGCTTCTGGCGAAATGTGGCTTGCGCATGTGCAGTGGCTACTGTGATTTTAGTAGTGACATTCTTCTGCCTCTTTACTTCATACATCGCAAAGCCATTTCGTACATTGATCGATGGCTCGCGGTTGGTTGCTGGTGGTGAGTTCGATCATCGAATTGATCTTGGGACTGAAGATGAGTTGAATGAGTTGGCTCAGGCGATGAATCGTATGACAGATCGTTTTCAGAGCACGCTTAAGAAATTGAATGCAACCTGCGAGGGTCTTGATCGTGAGGTCAAAGAAAGAACTCGTGAGTTAATCCAGAATGAACAACTTGCGAGTGTGGGTTTTCTGGCTGCTGGCGTTGCGCACGAAATCAACAATCCTCTCGCAACGATCGCCATGAGTTCTGAAGTGTTGCAATCGCGACTATCTGACTTGGCAATGCTGCCGGTTGAGCAACGCGTGTTTGATGCGGAATTGCAACATGAGCTTCCCAAAAACTTACGACGTATCGAGGACGAGGCCTACCGTTGCAAGGGAATCACCGAAAAGCTGCTCGACTTCAGTCGTCTGAGTGAAGTGCAGCGCGCGCCCACAGATATCGTTGATGTTGTGAACGAAGTCGTAGACATGGTGGGACAACTGGGGGAGTTTCGTTGCAAAAAGCTCACCACGCACGCGAGGCAGGCAGTGGTGGTGGAGGTAAATCCGCAGGAAATCCGTCAGGTGATTCTCAATTTAGTCACCAACGCACTTGAAAGCGTGGACGCCGATGGAGCTGTTGATGTTTACGTGAACATGCACGGCGGCCAAGTGACTGTGATTGTAGAAGATACTGGCTGCGGCATGGATACCGAAACACAGCAGCATCTATTCGAGCCGTTCTTTACACGGCGTCGGGATGGTACCGGCACCGGGTTGGGTTTGAGTATCAGCTATCGAATTGTTTCCAAGCACGGTGGCTCGCTCTATGCCAATAGCGAGGGACCGGGTTGCGGTTCGAAGATGGTACTGACGTTGCCGTGTGTGGCATCTGACAAGAAGAATAAGACAGGAAGTCCAGTGGTATTTGGGATGAAAAATGAATCGTATCAAGCAGCTGGCTGAACAACCATCGATGCGAATTCTGTTCGCTGACGATGAGACGAACTTACAGGAATTGATGCGTATTGAATTGCCCAGGATGGGGTACGCAGTCACGGTTTGCCCTGACGGTTTGACAGCCGTGGCGGCATTGGAGAAGGAACCTTATGACTGTTTGTTTGTCGATCTCAATATGCCCGGTCTTAATGGGCTGGAAGTGATCGCCAAAGCGCGGGAGTTGCGGCCGGAAATCGAAGCCGTGGTCATGACGGGTAAACCCAGTCAGGAAACGGCAATTGAAGCTTTACGGTACCAGGTCTTTGATTATCTCACAAAGCCCGCGCGGCTGGCGGAAATTTCTGGCATGCTTGGACGTGTCAATGAACGCCGTCACACGCGGCGTCAACTGGCCGCTTTGGAACATCGTCTGCGTCGGGCTGAAGGAGACTCGCAGCTTGTTGGAACCGGGCCTGCCATGGAACGAGTGTTCAAGCTCATTTCAAAGGTTGCCCCGACGGACAGTTCTGTTTTGATCCGCGGTGAAACAGGCTGCGGAAAAGAACTGGTCGCGCGTGCGTTGCATGACAGCAGCTTGCGAGCAGAGCAGCCGATGGTCGCTGTGAATTGTGGAGCGCTTCCTGAAAATCTGATCGAGAGTGAGTTGTTTGGGCATTGTCGCGGCGCCTTTACTGGAGCAGACACGGCAAGAACAGGCCTTTTCGAAGTTGCCGACGGTGGTACCATTTTTCTGGATGAAATTGGCGAGCTGCCGTTGTCCATGCAAGCCAAATTGTTGCGAGTGCTGGAAACAGGCGATATCCGACGTTTGGGTGACAATCAAATTGTGAACGTGAATGTGCGAGTGGTCTGTGCAACGCACCGCGATTTGGAACAGATGGTCGAAGAAGGAACCTTTCGCGAAGACCTGATGTTCCGCATCAATACATTCGAAATTGGCGTGCCAGCTTTGCGAGAGCGACCCGAGGATATTCCAGTGTTGGCAAGGCATCTTTTGAGAAGACATCGTAGTGACGGCAGTGACGATGCGTTATTTACTGATCTGGCGATGCAAGAACTGCGTGAACACCAGTGGCCGGGGAATGTCCGGGAATTAGCCAATGTGATCGAGCATGCCGCGATTCTTTGCGAGTCGATGCCGATTGGGACTGAAGATCTTCCTCGGCACTTTGGCAAACGACAATTGCGTAAAGAAATTCGCGATGCCAGTCCCATGACTCTCAGGGAATTGGAGTCGCTTGCGATTGCAAAAGCAGTTGAGCGTCATGAGGGTAACAAACCGGCCGCAGCCGCCGAGTTGGGCGTGAGCTTGAAAACACTTTACAACAAACTCAATGCAGCGGAAGATCGTCGACAAGCCGGTTAGATCGGTGCTAAGTCGTGACTTTGGTGAAATCTGTCAATCTTGTGGCTGGTGCTTGTCAAACCAGCTCTGCACTTTCAGGCCGGCATGTTGCTGGTCCGGGATGGCAGCGGCGAGTTCATGTTTGATGTTCTGATGTGCAGGTGACGCGGCAAGATTGTTCCATTCGTCAGGATCACTGGCGTGGTCATAGAGTTCTTCTGACCCGTCTTCGTATCGGATATAACGCCATCGCTCAGAACGGATCGCTGTATTGCCTGCTCCATACGAAGAGATCACGGGTGAGCGTTTTGTGGTTGGGTCTGCTAGTTGGGGCTTGATGGATTTGCCTTCCAGATATTCAGGGACTGGTAGTCCAGCAAGGTCGGCAAGTGTAGGGAAAACATCGATGAGACTGACCGGTTGCATACAGACAGAACCCGGCTTGACGTTTGCGGCCCGAATCATGAATGGAATTCTCGTGGTTTGCTCCCAGATGGCTCCTTTGCACCAGTGCTTTTTCTCACCCAGGTGCCACCCATGGTCACTTACCAGCATGACGATGGTCTCCCGGTTTCGCGGGTTCTGTTCGAGTGCTTTGGTAAAGCGGCCAATCTGTCGGTCAACGAACGCGACGGAAGCTTGGTAGGCCTGAATCGTCGTTTCCCATTCGTTGCTGGCAACGATGTAGTCGTGATCACTCAGGTCGGTTTGAACGGTTCCTTCTGGTGTTTCTCGAGAATGAAGTGCTTTGTGCGCGTGGCTTTTTGCAAGCCGTTTCGCAAAATCAGGCATGTCCAACCAGTCGTCACTCTCCGGTTCCAGTGGCTTCTGAATCGTGGCGAGCGGGAACTGATCAAAGTAGGGTGCGGGGACTTGCAAAGGTCGGTGAGGGCGAAAAAAACCTACGGACATGAAAAGCGGTAGTTCAGATTCTTGCTCCCACTGCTCAATCGCCCACTGAGCTACTTTGTAATCGCTCATTTGCTCGTCGTTGACATCCAACGCGTAGCCATCGTTCGGCGGCCTTAATGCTCCAAATTTATCTTCGCTGGCGGGAGGCTGGGGGTCTCTGGGACGACGTAATAGTGAGTCGCCTCGATTGCCCGGGCCACCATGGTGAACTTTTCCACCGCTGGCAACACGGTAGCCATGGTTCAGGAAAAACTGTTGCAGTGAGGGAGTCGTTATCTTTTTCTCCCCTTTGAACTTGGCGTTGAAATAAGTGCCTGTTCGAAAGGGATAGACCCCATGATTCAGGCTGGTCCGCGATGGACGGCATTGAGGGGCGTTGCAGTAGGCTTGGGGAAACAGCATCCCGCTTGCTGCCAAGGAATCAATATTTGGCGAGCGAGCATCGGGATGACCCTGCAGACATCCCACCCAATCATTCAGGTCGTCCACGATAATGAACACAACGTCCGGGTGTTGTTCAGTCGCGTGCAGGTTCTTCTGGCAGTTGGTGACAGAAATCAAGGCAACGAACAAAAAAATAATTGCTGTCGCAAAGTTGTGTATGTGGCGATTGAGCATGGGCGAATTCATGATGATTGTATGTCGTGATGCGTTCGGTGGGTGCGGTGCGTTCGGTGGGTGCGTGTAGGGAATCAACATTGATGCCGCATGCCTGTGTGAAGGGCCATCAAACAGACCGTTCGCTCGCCCGGGCACGCACTCGAATGCGTTTGGAAAGAGCCAGCGGACGTGGGCTGCGGAGCGTTGCTAGATCGTTGGATTTTGAAGATTCTAGTCTTCAGTGTTAGTCAGGCAAATTGGGGGCACGCTTCGAGGTCTTTTGATGATGACGGCTTGTGCTGCTGTTGGTGCCTGCACCTGAAATGCATTCAAGCCCGAATTGAGTCGATCAATTCTCTTAAACGAGCTGGCTCTGTTGGTTTGGCGATGCAGTGGTTGAAGCCAAATGTCTTGTAGCGGACAACCTCGGCGTCAGTCACGCTGGCGGTAACTGCGGCAATGGGCGTTTGTCCGATTCCACGTTCTTTTTCAATGCTGCGTATTTCTGAGGTGGCAACGATTCCATCCATCACGGGCATATGGATATCCATCAAAATAAGGTCGAATTGTCCTTGCTTGAATGCATCAATCGCTTGTTTCCCATTATGAGCCATTTCCACCTTCGCATTCAGTTTCTTGAGCATGTGGGTAAGGACTAGTCGATTGACCTCGCCATCCTCTACCGCGAGGATGCGGACAGGGGGAGCACTGTTGTCTTCACTGGTTGTTGAAACATTCCTGGTTTGAGTGTGCTGCAAGGAATCGTGCGTGCCATTTAGTATTGGCAACGTGAGTTCGATGTCGAATCGCGTGCCGCCGCCAATTTTACTTTCGACGCGAAGTTGGCCCTGCATCAGTTCGGTTAGCGTCTTTGCAATCGTCAGGCCTAGTCCGGTACCGCCATATCGGCGTGTTGTCGTTGCATCAGCTTGGCTGAATGGGTCAAAGACACGGCTGATTTGTTCTTCGGTCATCCCGATTCCCGTGTCCGTAATGACAAAGTGTACGCGTGCGGGGTCGTCCTCGTCTGTTTGGTTTTCTTCACTTGTATAGCACTTGTCGCATTGAAACTTACCGGTCACGCTGCCATGGGAGGTGAACTTGATTGCGTTGTCCAGCAAATTGTTGAGAATCTGAAGGACTCGGATCGGATCACCAAATCTCTCTGCCTCCATGTGGTCGCATCCGTCAATTTTGAGCGTCAAGCCTTTCTTTGATGCAGTTGCGGAATGTAAACGCTGCAGTTCGCGCATCTGCTCTTGGATTCGAAATCCACTTTTTTCAAGGTCGATACGTCCCGCTTCTACCTTGGACAGATCGAGTATGTCGTTGAGGATTCGGAGCAGCGATTCGCTTGACTTCTGAATCACCGTGACCCACTCTTTTTGCTCATGGGTCAGGTGGGTATCGGTCAGCATGTTGACCATCCCAAGAATTCCATTCATCGGCGTTCTGATCTCGTGACTCATGTTCGCAAGGAAACTTGTTTTGGCGGCATTGGCTTTTTCGGCATTCTCTTTTGCTGTGAGCAGTTGCCATTCGTCACGCTTTTTGTCAGTAATGTCGCGAGTGATCGCAACCATTTCGGTGACGAGATCGGGGTCATCTTCACCACGTACGGGACCTGCGGTCTGTTCCATCCACCGTTGTTCCCCACAGGGTGAATTGCACCGGAACTGCCACTGAAGTGTCTCGCCGCGGAAAACAGCAGCCATGTTCTTCTGGTAGGTTGGCCAGTCCTTTGGGTCAACCATCATTGATAAGTGTGTGCCGCGAACCTGTTCCACGTCGGTTGCGCCTAGCATCTTCAGGCCGGCAGGATTCAAGTCGACGAGTTCGCCCTTGGAATTCACCGTCTTGACGCATTCCGGTTCGGATTCCAAGATCGTCTTGAGCCGCGCGTTCGATAGGTCGGTATTCGAGTTTGGCACATCTGTCTTGCGTGCAGGAGTCTCGGGCTCGGATGGAGGGATCATCAATTTCTTCACTTGGCCGATCATGGAACTGTTTTTCAAAAAACAGCGACTTGTGTGTCGAATACGTAGTGCATGTATCCGAACGGTAAATGCTCATTGCAGTTGCTGAGGGTCTGCTTCGATCGGGTCTGCCTCGATCGGGTCTGCTTCGATCGGGTCGTGGGAGGCAAATCGGTTTGTCGCCGCGTCAAAGTTCTGCGTTGGGTCGTCTCTATTGGCGGGCTCACTTTCAGGGAAATTCAACATCAACGGTTCGCTTGGCACTGTACTGTCTTTTGGCACGGTACTGTCTTTTGGCACTGTACTTTCGCTTGGCACTGTACTCACGAAGCCACGGGCATCGCGGGAATGCAAGGACCAACCACTGATGTCCTACTCAGGAATGCTTCGGCACTGGATCCGTGGTTATCCACTGCCCAAGCTTGTTGTTTGCAGACTCTAACACATTCAGTCTAGTTGGAATGAGCTACGAGACAGTATCTTCCTGCGAAACTCAAGTAAGAATTGCACTTGTCGGAAATCGCAGACGCCGCTGGGTGTGAGTATGTGACCGGTTGCGCCAACCATGCTGGTTCTCGTGGCTTCCAAAAAGCTGGGTTTTGAGTTTGCCTAGCTTGCTAGGTGAGTCAGCACTGAGGCGAGCCGGTCGATCTGGTTTTCATCGTTATAAGCTTGTATAGAGATTCGAAGGCACCAATGGTCGGAATCTTGAAGCTGAAATAGAGGCAGTTCAAAGCAGTGATCGCGATAGAGTGTTTGTTGCAGGATGGCCGCTGAATCACCACGTTTGGTCAATACGCTCGGTTTGATAAGCACGGAGGCCATTGATCCGATCATTTCTTTGCTGCAAGGAAGCTCTGTATGCAGTGCGTCGCAGAGAACCCGTCTCGATTTTACCGCGATTTCACGATTTCGGCGGTAGAGTTCTTCCAGGCCTGCAGGGTACAGGCTCTTCAGGAATGCGATCGCAGTGGGCACTGCTAGCAGTGGCGTGGGGTCGTAAGTCCCCGTCCAGTCAAACTCCGTGAGAAATCGCGAGCGTCGGGGATTATCTTGATTTGCGCCGTGACTGATGACATTGGGGCGAACCTGTGGCTGCAGTTCGGGTTGAACGAACAGGAACCCTGAAGTTTTGGGGGCGCAGAGCCATTTGTGGTGGTTCGCGGTGTAGTAGTCTGGACCCATTGCCGTCAGGTTCAGTGGCATCATTCCTGGGGCGTGGGCCCCATCAACAAGCACGCGAATTCCCTTCGTGTGTGCCAGAGAAATGATTTCTTCGACCGGAAAAATTAATGCCGTCGGGCTCGTCACATGGTCGATCAAGATAAGTCGTGTACGTGATGTTACCGCGTTCTCAATCGCATCTATCACCTCGGTTTCTGACGTCAAAGGAAAAGGTATGTCAGCGACCGTGACTGTGGCCCCGCTTTTTTCTGCGACATGGTGTGCCGCATTATTGCATGCGTTATAGCCATGGCTGGTGATCAGGATTTGATCATCTTCCTTTAGACGCAGGGAGCTCAAGACCGCGTTGACCCCATCGGTGGCATTACGAACAAATGCGATATCAGATGCAGGGGCGTTCACCAGATCAGCAATGGTCTGTCGTACCTCGTTCAATTTTGCTTCGAGTTCCCGCTCTGGTGCAAGGAATTTTATTGGGTCTTTTTCAAGCTCGGCGTACAGATCTTGTTGTTTTTGCAAGACGATGCTTGGACACGCACCAAATGAACCATGGTTTAGGAAGTCAATATCCGGGTTGAGTTGCCAGTGATCGCGGATCTGCATGAATTGATGTACCCGTTCTTAAAAGTAATCGTCATTGGCTGGTAGCCTAGAACTGCAGAACACGCTGACGTCTTGCAGTAAAAATATGCGAGGGAGTTCATTGGTTCATGATTGACAGGGCGAGATTTATTTCACTGATGACACTTGGATCTTGCTCACGTTTCAGTTGCATTTTCAATGCGGCATTGGCAGAATCGCCTCCAATTTTTCCGAGGGCCCATGCAGATGATCCCCGCACCAAGGGTTCCGTATCCTGAAGTCCCAGATTCAAGGCTGGCAGTGAGGCAGGTTGCATTTGGTTACCAAGTACAATGGCCGCATTGCGAAGAACGCCTCTTCGGCGAGCACGCCAAAATGGTGTTTTTCGAAAGCGTTGTCGGAACTGCTCATCATTAAGATCGAAGAGCTTGGTTAATACAATGTGATCGAAACGCGGGGAGCAGGAATCTTGCCTGGCTGTTTGCTCTTCACTTGACTCCTGTTGTTGTTTTTTCGGGGCAATGCGGTTCGCTTTACGTGTTGGTTTGCGATTCCAAGGGCAGACTTCCTGGCAGACATCACATCCATAAAGCCAGTCGCCAATTCCCTCTCGAAGCGAAACTGGAATCGGGCTTCGGTGTTCAATGGTGAGGTAGCTGATGCAGCGGGATGCATCGAGCACTCCAGGGCTGGGGAATGCATCGGTGGGGCAGGCATCGATGCAGGCTTGGCATGTTCCACAGTGACTTTCGTCGTGACCTTCGTCGTACGGAAGGTCCGTGTTGCAAAGAATGCATGCCAAAAAGAAGTAGCTGCCTCTGTATTTGTTCAAAAGCAATGTGTTTTTGCCCTGCCAGCCCAAGCCGGCTTGCTGTGCAATTTCGCGTTCCATCAAAGGCGCGGTGTCGACCACACCACGTGCTTTGGAATCAGGTGATCGTTGCGTGATTAGTTTACAGAGCTTTTTCAATTTTGGGTGAATGACATCGTGGTAGTCGACTCCTGACCATACGTATTTGGCTATTCGTCCCCGTCCTTTTGAGGCTGGCGCCGCTTCCCCCGCATCGTAGGGATAGGCCAAGGCAATGATAGACTTGGTACCTTCCAGAACGCCATCAGGATGTTGGTAAGCCTGTTGGCGGCTCGAAAAATAACCCATCTCGCCTGCGTATCCGGACTTGATCCAAGCAACCAGGTCAGAGTAACCCGAAAGCGACACCGCAGGAGTGATTCCGAACTGCGAAAACCCCATATCGGTCGCCGCTTGACGCAGCGTCTCGACGAGTTGGGTTGGATTATTCAACGTTGTAAGTTCTGCGTTTCCCGACGCGTTGCAATCCGGGCCTTGTTTTTCCGTATCGCATGGCGGTAGTAGGTTTCAAGGCACAAGGCAGCCATGGAAGTTGTGTAGATTTCACCACCATAGCCACCCCATACCGTATTGGAAGACCAACGGCCGTCTGGTTTTTGTGTCGACAGTAGACGACGCTGCAGAGCATCGTTCCATTGATGCCATGCATCATCTTGAAGCTGGTGCAATGCGAGGGTCGCGTAATACCAGTAATAGTAATTGTCGACACCAATGCCTGGTGGTTGTTGCATCAGGAATCTTTCAGCTTCAGCAATCTCGGGGTTGGGTACGGTTTCACCAATGAGCAGGCGGGTTGCCAGGGCCTCTGCTGTCATCGTACGTGTAGGGACCTCGCGGGGCCGGTAGGAAGCCAGTCCGCCCCGACCTGCGCGCACGCTCTTGAGAAAACGTTGAATCCCGGTGACCGCCTGCGGGTTCACGGCAAGTTTTGCACGGTGCCCGGCATCTAGAACCATCGCCTGCCAGCCGAGTTGACTTAGGTCTCCATCACGGTCATATCGCGTGTATCGCCAACCACCTGTTGCTGGGATTTGCATCTGCCTTGTATACGCCATCGCCCGCTCAGCGGATACCAGCGCCGATGGGTCCCGGGTGATTGCAGCCGCTTCGCACATTGCCAAAGCTGCGATCCCGTGACTATAAGTTGCTGAGTAGACGGATGTCATGGGGCCCGCTAATGAGCCGATGTTTTGGGGGGATCGGCTTTGCGAGTTGATGAGAAATGCGAGCCCTCGGTAAACATGATCAGCATAAGGGCCTTGGTGGTGCGTGTTTCCTGCCCCCATCATGGCCAGTAGAGCAAGTCCAGTGAGAGCCGTTTCAGATTTGCCCCCGGCGCCATGCCGATTCACGCCCAGCGGTGCCCGCTCGACGCCGGCCCCTGTGGTTTGGGGATTCCATGAGCCATTGGGTTGTTGGGTCTGAGCTAAAAAACGTAGGGCAGCAGCAACTGCCGCTTCTGTTTCCGCACTTCCGCCTGTCATTGCCAAAGCCGTGATCTTTGCATCGCCGTTGCGATTGGCAAAATCATTTTGGTTGGGCTGGCTGGAAGCAACTAGCGGCGAAGTCTTGACAGAGGCAAGCTGAGACGGCGTTGAGGGTGCTGTTCGTTGCGGATTGGGTTCGGCTACCGGTGCACGGCTGGGTTGTGTGGTAGCAACCGATGGGGTCGGTGGGATGGGAGGCGTTGGAGATTGATTTGCCGAAAAAGCTGTGTTCAGTAATGAGTCCAATTCTGAAGTCATGCTCACAGTAAGGCTTGGCTCTATTTCCTGAGAGCTTAGATCAGTCGATTCTGTGATTGCCTCTGTCTTCAGAAGTTCCGGTATCAATGACTCGATCGCAATTGTTTCAAGGTGCGGCGCTGAATGGGTGTCGGGGTTGGGAATGGGCGTCTCGGTAGCCGGGGTTTGCATAGGATCAGTGGAGGAGTTGCTGTCCTGCACGACCGCTGTCTCTAACGGGGGCATTTCCGCGTCGGTGTGATCCAGCAGGTCCGTCAAATTGGCTAGTGGCAACGGACTGATAGGCGTTTCGAGTTCCTGATCGTCTGAGGAGGGTACCGCGTCAGGATCAAAAAATTGAAACGAGGCTATCGACTCCTCCGTTGATGTCAAAGACTCGCTGGCAGCAGTGGCTTCTCCACGAAACATGGGCAACTTGGGAACCAAGAGGATCAGCGCCAAGTGAAGTGCGATGGAAATCGAGAGGCAAATGACACCCGCTTGTCGCCCTTGTCGATTTTTTCTTCCAAATAACCAGACAGCTGCAAGCAGCAGCAAAACGGCCAAGGCCGCAACCGTGTAGGTGAGTCGAGGATCTGCCCATAAAGGAGCCTGATCTATCAACGATTCATCCTTTTCGTTGAAATTCCAATATTCTCGATTCCACTGCGGCGAACTACTTGCAACACCTCGACGGTTCGTTGCAGCGAGCCTGATGCTTCACCACGCACGATGGCCTTTGCGTCCGGGTAATTCGCGTGGGATTGTTTCAGGGTCGTCGTCAAACTGTCCAGTGACATTGTTTTTCCATTCAGAGAGACAGTGTCATCGATCGCGATTTCAACGAGCAATTCATCGGGGCCCCGTGTGATTGCCTGCATTTGTCCGGCTGTCGGAACATTCACTGGAATTTTGCTCTCAGCCTCACTGAATTCGCTTCCAACCATGAAGAAGATTACCAATAGAAAAACAACGTCGATCATTGGGGTCAGGTTGATCGTTGCGTCTTCAGTCTTTTGTCGACCGGTCGTCATCAGATCGTCACCAGCAAAGAGGATTGTGTTTTGTGTTTTGTGTTTTGATTACTGGTTCGTGCTTTTGTGGGTGGAGTTCAAGGCAACCAACGACAGGGATGCGTTCGGTTGTCTGAATACCAGTCTCCACTGGGAATCGCGATCAGGCTGCTCTTCGTTTCCGATTCGATCGATTTCCACCTGCGTTCTCGAGCCCCTCGGCAGAGATGCAGTCCACCACTCGTTGGCAAAGCTTGTCAATCTCGTTCAAGTAGTTGTCTGATTTACTACTGAAGTACATGTAAGCTAGGTAGGCAGGGATTGCTACGGTTAGGCCACCGGCAGTCGTCATGAGCGCGACGCTAATGCCCGAGGCCAGTGATTCTGGTTGTCCAAGGGATGCTTGTGAACTGATGGTTTCAAATGAATCGATCATTCCCAAGACGGTGCCCAATAAGCCGATCAGGGGTGCGACGTTGCTGATCGCGTGAAAGACTCGCAGAAAACGACGCAAGCCATCTGCAACACGATCACCAGCATCCATAACAGCCTGCTCGACTTCGAACATGGGGCGTCCCCAGCGGCGCACTGCCGCGCGGAACACCTCCGCAACCGGGCAATCATATTCTTCGCAAAGTTCGGTTGCTTCTTCATAACTCAGTTGTCCATCTTCAACACATTCCGTAAACCGACGGACGAAGGGCCTTGGGATCACACGTGCTCGGCGTAGTGCAATGGTTCTCTCAATCGATAATGAGAAGACAATCAGGCAGCAAATCGCTAGTGGTAGCATGAGCCAGCCACCTTCTGAAATCTTTGCGAAGAAACCAGGTAGTTCCCAGCCCGCGTCCTCAGCAGATTCCACAGGCGCCGCAGCAGCATTTGGCTGGAATTCTGTTGATGGTATGGCTGATGCAGGAATTGAGGGGGCTGCACCGGTGTTGAAATTTTGGTTGGCTGGCTGGAAAGGTGGTGCCGATGTCGTTGGCTGGTTGGGGAATTGAGCCATTGCAGGTCGCATCTCGATCATCCACCAGGTCGCGCCTACTGACAGGATGATTAATGGCAAAATTCTGGATAGCAGTTGCCATTGATGATGGTTCGACTTCCCGTTGACAGGTAAAAGCCGAGAGTTGCTTGGTTGGCGATGTTGTAGGGTCATCGTCGTATCGTCGGTTGGGATGAAGAAGCGGGTGATGAATTGCTATCGGAGGCCAAGGCTGCGATACGCGTACTCGCTGGAGCGGCGTAAGATGTGTCTGCGAAGCGGCTCAAAATGGCGCCGTAGCAGAGTGTTGCCTCTTTCACTCGGCCCATTTGCTCAAATGCTTTTCCTGCCTGCAGATAGGAAGCGGCAACCCAAATGCCAGTGGTATCCATTGCTTCCACCTTTCGGTACGCCTCGATAGCGTCTTTGTGACGACGCTGCATGTACCAGGTTTCACCAATCAGCCACTGAGCTCTGCCTCGTAATTCCGCCGCGGTATCGGCCGATCGGACCACCTGTTCCAGAGTACTGCGTGCCTCGTCAAAGTTCGACCTTCGGATCGCAAGTTCGGACTCCAGCATCTTGGTCAAAGCAATACTTGCGACATTGCCACCGGCAGCCTTTCGGGCAGCAGCGATCCGCTCCTCCGCTTTGTCCGCATCATTGCCAAACGCTGTTTCGGTTTCAGCACAGCGAATCAAGATGCGGAAATCTTCGGCTGCTCTGACGTCTGCCAAGTGAACCCACCATGCATAGGCTTGTTGCGTCTCTCCGGTTTGGGTGAGAGCTTCGGCAAATAGTCGCTCAACGGCCAGTGTTCGTGTGGGATCAGCTTTATTCAGATTTTCCGCCTCCGCAGCGATTGCGAGCATCGACCAGCGAGAGGTGCGGCCTGCCCATCTGCACGCTGCCTCACGCGCCGCAGGGGCGACTGGTCGAATGGAATTGGCAGAAATCAATTTGACCGCCAATTGCTCGGCGTCCGATTCTCGCTTCTCAGTTTGTAGCTGTCTGAGTGTTTCGGAAGTTTTTTGACCCGTTGTATCAGTGATTGCCAAATGGTCAGAAAGGTTTGTCCACGCAATCAATTCTGACATTTCTGAGGCGATGACCAAGCCAAGCATGGTGGTGCTGGCATCAAACGAAGCCAAATCGTTTGCACTTGCTTTTGCCAGAATCCAATGCTTAACGGCACTCGGTATCAATGCGGGTGAGAGTCCGCAGTGGGTGCGTATGACGGCAATCGCAGCTGCCGAATCTGGCCAACGATTCAACAGGTCTGAAAGCATGGCAGTGGAATCCGCGTCGCGTCCCAACTGTTTCAAGCATTGAGCGCATCCTCGCGCCGCATTGGGGGCATCTTTATGGTCTGGGTATTGGTCAACAAAATTGGCCAATTTGCGTACTGCTTCTGATGATCGTTCATTTTGTACTGCCGTAGCCCATGCATCACCGAGGACAGCCAGCGGACGTTGTTCCTGGTCCGCATGACGCACCGCCATCGAATAGGCGGTCGCTGCATCGAGGTAAGATCCGCGACTGAGGGATGCGGAACCTGCACGAAGAAGAACCCAAACAGCGATCTTCCTGTGCTGGTCGGATAGCTTAGATGAGGTGCTGGCAGGGGGCTTAAGGTTGGATGTGTCTGTGGCGGATGTGTCTGTGGCGGATGTGTCTGTGGCGGATGTGTCTGGGGAATCGGTTGTGGGTGAGTCAGGCCTCATGATTGGTTCAAGCGTTGCAATGGCCTGTGAAATGTTTTGGCTTTGCACCATCACTTCACTTGCTGCAAGGCGGACAAGAACCTTGTCGGTATCGGACAGCTCTGACGCTAAGGGTTTCTCTGATGCGTTTACAGCCAGTTGATAAAACTCAGTAGATTCTTTTACTTGTCCCGCATTTTGGAGACCACGTGCAAGTCGCGCGAGGGCGAATGTCAAGTCTTCATTTTGCAACGGATCGTTTGTGATGTTTCGCGCAAGTTCGACCGATTCCTCCCAGTTTTTCTGAGAGGTGAGCTGATCAAGTTTGGCACCATCGCCTTCAGCTGACTGCCCTTCCCGGACGGGAATGAGCAACAGTGCAAAGATCACGATGGTGAAAAGGAAACGATTGGTTCTCGAGGGCATCTTCCATGAGCCTGATGAGCCGAGCCTACTGAGTCGAGCGGTTGGTGTGCCAACAGCACGAACGGACCCCACGGGCAGATTCCGCCCAAGGATCTCTTGCAGATACCCCAAATCCCGCGGGTGACGCAATCCCGACTACGGTGTCGAATTCGCCAGACAACGGTCGTCAGCCATCTGCAAGAAGGCAACTCAGCACGCGTCTCAGTTCAGTTCATCCATGAAACATAAATCTGCTAGCAACTGATCGACGTTCGCTGCCGCTGCAAATTTACGCTTAAACATCGAGGATTGCGGTGCAGAGTCCTGTGCTGTCAGGCGATGGGCTTGATCTTCGACCACAACGGGTAGGTGTGAAACTTGTGGTCGGCCCGTATTGAGAGCGACATTCTTCACCCAATGAGCATCGTTGCTACCGAGAAATTCTTCTTTTTCCCCTTCCGCTGAGTTTGTGGCAAGCTCATTCAGAATTAACAGAGCATCCAGCGTGGTGATGAAGTTGCTGCCGTTTTGGTCAAAATAAAACCCCGGAAAAGTGCCCGTCTCGAGGGGATCGTTAAGCTGTGAGGTGATCGGGTCAGAGTACGCGTGCTGCCCTAATTCATTGATCACGAGAAGTGCATCCAGGGTCGTCACTCGGTTGTCACCGTTAACATCGCTCGCACGGAGAAAGTTCTGCCACGGACTTGCGGGGCGGACATTAACGATGGAATTGGTCACTTCATGGGTTGCCGTTTGCGTAAACGAACTCTCAATGACGCTCGCAGGTTCCAGGTTCCAGTTGGGGAGGTCGCTGAAATTGAGTTGGTCCTCATCGTTCAGAAACACCATCAGTTGATTTTCAACTGGTGACATCTTTTTGATCGTTGCGGCATCCAGGGTGATGGATTGATTGACTGAATTGGCCAGATCCAGCGTTCCGAAGTTTTCGATTGAAATCGCAACTCCGGTGAGGTCCAGTGTCGTGTCGTCACCTAAAAATCTTGTGGTGTTGCTGCCACCGCCACCGTGGAGGATCAGGCCAGAGGCGGGGAGCACGGCGGTGTCAACAAAATCAACGGTCAGTAGTTGATCGATATCACGACCGGCAAGAGTCAGTGAACCGATGCTGGTTGTGCTTACTCTGAGCATTTCTGTATCTCCTGTTTGTGCGACGAGTTGATCGCCGTCAATGAAGACACTGGTTTCAGCGTTCGCAAGGTCAACGTTGACGTCTTGCAGGTTCGTGCCGTCGAGAAGATTGATGAGATAATCTTCAACCTCACCATCAGCCGCTCCGCCGGTGGGAGCAAGTCCACCTGCGGAGCTGATTCGGAATCTTGCTGCAGTCGTACCGACGGTTGAGCCTGCGGGAATCAGATACGAAATCAGGTTGCTGCCAGCCGTGGCATCGACCTTATCTGCGATTTGTTCTCCTGGATCGGACCAGTCACCATCAGCGTTGAAGTCGACCCACGCATCCACTTTTCCAGGTTGCGATGCAAGAATTTCGAAACTTGACCTGGTATGGGTGCTCGCCAGAGTGATTGCGTCAGCGATTTGCAGCACGCCATCCTCATCAGATCCGTCACCAGCGGCATCTGCCGATGCTTGCCCATCGATTTCTTGGTCAACGCTCGGTCCCAGTGTAAGCGTTCCTGTGACGTGTCTCGCTCCATTGTCGGCGAGGGTGACTGGATAGGTGCCGGGGGCATCACCGAAATCCTGTGCCTGTACCACGTCAATATTCACTTGAGCAGTTGTGCTCTTGTAATTGTTATCATCCTCGGGGGTAAATGTTGTAGAAAGAATCTGGTTGTTGCCAATTTCAAGCACCGTCCCAGTATCCGGTGTGTAAGCGAATGTCCCCGAAGCCGCGCTGGTCGCGTTCAGTTGCAGGGCAGTCAATGGGGTTCCAACCTCAATCGCCAGCGGGTTGTTCCAGTTAATGATCGGTGTGGCCTTGAGAACATTGATCGTCACCGTCGCAGAAACGGGGTCAAATCCTGGCGTAGTGGGGTTGAATAGTACCTGCAGTTCCTGGCTGGGATTGGCGTTCAAAAGTGTGCCTGACGCAGGGGTGTAGATGAAGTCTCCCGAAACATTGGCCGAGGCATTGAGTTGTGTTCCGGTTAATGGTGTGCCGTATACGATGTCAGCGGGTGTATTCCACGTTAACGTTGGCGTGCTTGTGGTGACATTGATTGATACAGTGGTGCCAGTAACGCTGTACAGTTCTAGGTTCTCAGGTGTGAAGGTGGCTGTCAGTGTTTGCGCTGCCCCGAGATCGAGCACGGTTCCTGCTGCTGGTGAGTAGGTGAAACTACCTGCGATGTTTGCGGTGGCGTTCAGTTGTATTGAACTCAAAGCTGTTCCGACGGCGATATCCTGCGGGTTAGACCAGTCGAGCTGAAGTGGAAGTAGGGTTTCGATCGCGCCTATGTCCAGCGTGTTTTTGACTCGCTCCTGCGGCGCCCCTCTCTGGTCATAATCTAGTGCGGGGCTGAAGCTCTGCGGGTCGAATTCAGGGTCTCCAGCGTCAACCAGTGGGCTACCCTGATCAGGACGATGACTTGGCGTAGGGCCGCCATAATCACTCAGGGCCGACAGCATCGGGTCAATCGTTCCCCCAGCATTTGCATCTCCTACAAGATTTCCATGAGTGGGGTCAGCGGTTTGTGATTCGGCCAAGGTGGTGCCCGTATTGTCACCAATCAAGCTGTAACGGACGGCATCTGCCAACCTCAGAACACCACTGCCCGTGAAGTCGGGAGCCGGGCCGCTGTCAGTGTTGCGGGCGATGACCGAGTTTTGGATGCTCAGGCTTGAGGCGGCTTCAGCGGTTAACGAAATACCACCTCCCACGCCGCTCGCTGAATTGCTGATGATCGTGGAGTTGTGAATGGACATCGTAGTGTTGCTGCCTCGGATGCCCGCGCCGTCCCCTTCCAGGGTGTCGTTGCCGGATACAGTGGTGTTGATGAGTCGGAGCGAACCGCTTTCCAGCTGCATCCCTCCCCCTGGTGCGTCGGTTCCCTCGGTTGAGTTACCAGAGATGGTGCTTGACCTGATTTGCACATCGCCTTGCGACCAAATGCCTCCTCCACCCGCTGATTCCCCCGCGGTGAGGTTCGAATTGATCCATGAGTCAACGATCGATAATTCCCCGAGCAGCATCTGAACGCCAGCACCCGAAGCTCCAGTTCCAAATGTTGTGTTGTCAATGACCTTGGTTCCATTGAGGGTCAGCTTTCCTACGCTGTTGAATCGTATCCCTGCCCCACCCTCGGACACGCTTTGGGTGCTACCTCCGCTGACTGTTAAGCCATCGATAACAGCATCCAGCTCACTGCCAATGATGTTGAAGACACGTGAGTTGCCTTGTGCATCGATCACGGTGTTTTCGGCGCCCAAGCCGTAAACGCCCAGTGGTTCGGTGACTTGTAGCGAGCCCAGCACCGCGTCCAGTGCTATGGTTCCATTCAAGCCTGGGGTGACTTGAATCAGCGTGAAGTCAGCGTCCTGGTTCGCCAATGCGATTGCTTCACGAAGACTCAGGTCACCCGGTGTGTTGGCTGGGTCATTGTCGAGTTCATCGTCGAGCGTCGTGATGAGTAAACTGTCGTCGATTACGGTCAAGGTAGCAGATGATTGGGAAGAATTGCCGGAGTCATCTGTCACAGTGAAAGTTACTGCGGTGTCCCCAACTGGAAAAAAATCACGATCCGCCGATACGGCTAGCGTGTCGTCTGCAATGTCACTTGCATTGGCCAAAATCAGGTCAATCAGATCAGGGTGTTCGAGATTGGCACCAGTTGGTGTGTTGGCATGAATGACCAAGGTCGGGGGGAGACTGAACGTGGGAGACGTCGTGTCAACGATCGTGATGACAGCCGAGGTGTTCGCTACATTTCCGGAGAGATCCGTCGCCGTGAACGTGATGACATTGTCGCCCATCGATAACATTTCAGCTTTGTCGTTTTCCAGTGTAGGGTTTGGATCAAAGACGTCATCTGCAATCGCCTCGGCAATGAAGTCCAAAATGGCTTGGTTGGTTCCAAGAAAACCATTGGTTGCATTGGCTTCAGTGGAAATGTTGCGGGGTGTTGTCACCGTGGGCGGCACGTCTTCCCGCATCATGAGGCCAGTGTCAGCAAGGATAGCCTTTTCCAGCAGAGTCAATTCCTGAGGTGATCCACCGGTAACGGTTGCATGACACATTAAGTGAGTGCGGGGCGAGAACTGATAGTTGCCGTTGGGATAATTTTCACTGTCCAAATGAGAAACACTGGAAGCCAGTGAGAAGGTGTCTGGAGAGTACAGCGGAACTCGACTGCCGTAGACAGCAGTGGCGGTGGGGCCATCGAAAAACAGCCCAGCGTTGGGGCCGGCCCCGCCGGTGCTGTGTGCGTTCCATTGAGTCACGTCCATCCGGTACACGAGGTCCGAATTGGGGTCGGTGTTGATGAAGCGATTGCCATTGAGGTCCGATACGAATCGGTCGTACGGCGCCCAAGTCCCCGGGGTTATGATTCCGTTTCCTGAGTCATCTGAGCCGTTGCTGCGAGTGTTGCTGGTGAAACCAAGCATGTGCACCAGTTCATGCTGGATGACTGCCTGAAGATCAATCTCGCCGACACCATCGGCATCGGCGGGATCGGTCGCGTAGGTGAAAGGATCACTACTGCTGAAGAAGAAAACCTCCACGCTACCATCGACTTCCGGGCCATTAAGATCGCCCTCACCGAGGATTTTCGAAGGCACGACACGATGTACAAAGCCGCCGCCTGGGACGACTGGCCCAACCGCGGATGTAGCTTCAGCAATGCTGGTACCATTGAACACGTCAGAGGTCACGTTCAGGGAAATGGTGGCATCATGTAGAATTTCGTTCCCCAAACGGTTGGCAGCAGATTCCATTGCTGCTTGGTATTCAGTGCCCAAGATGGGATCGTTGAAGCCAACGGAATTACCACCTAGGAAATTTAGCTCGAAGGAAACAGCCAGCAGTCTGCGGTCTTCGAGGTGCTCTGCTCTTGGCAAACGCTTGCGTGAGGCTCTTTGCCTACGCTGCTTGCTTCCCTTGCGGTAAAGACACTCTCGGGAGAAGGGATGGGGGCGATGGCGTCTTGGCATAGGTCAAATGGTGTCTGTGACGAGCTAGAGTGCACGTGGACAAGGTGCAAGCATGGTGGACTTTGCTGCAGTTGCGAGTATCTAAGTGCTGGCAGATGCAGTCAAGTTTTGGACGGGGCGAAAGTGTACAATGTTCCTTGAATCTATTGTTTTTCAACGTGTTTGTGAACGGAAACGAGAAAACTGCTTCGATGACGGTTCAAATTAATCGCGACAGGGGAGCGTGCTTTGCGGCTTGCGCGGTAAGATAAGGGAACGTGGCAAGGTGGTTTTTGCTGCCGAAAGTACCCAACTGCCGCGACCGCTGGTCATTCGTACTAGGCTTGTTCACGGATTGGCTTGTTTACGTAAGAGAAGTGTGGCCAATGCGGGTGCTGTTGGTAGTCGCGGGTGCTGTTTGATAGGGCTGCGTAAATTTTTCATTGATCTGTCATGGCCAGCTACAAGCTGGCGAACGGAATCAGGTACGAGGTATGTTTGTTAGTTGAATGAATTGAAAGTTCCCTGATTCCGTTCCGTCACTCTCACGACGTTAACTGTTCTTTCTTTTTCCTTAATCCTAAAATTGGCTGATGTTGAGCATGCGAGTCTTTAAAGCAACTGTTTTTCTACTTTGCGTATTCCCTCTGTTTGATTGGTCGCAGACGGTTTCTGCGGCTGACCAAGAAAAGCCGAATGTGGTTTTCATACTCGCTGACGATCTTGGGTACCGAGAGCTTGGCAGTTACGGGCAACAGTTGATTCGTACACCGAACCTTGATGCATTAGCGAAGCAAGGGATGCGTTTGACACAACATTACAGCGGTAATGCTGTTTGCGCACCGTCTCGTTGTGTGTTGATGACAGGTAAGCATCCCGGTCACGCATTTGTGAGGGCAAACAAGTCCACACCACCTGAAGGTCAGCAGGAAATTCCAGCTGAGGAGATCACGTTGGCGGAGTTGATGAGGGAGCAGGGGTACGTCACCGGTGCGTTTGGAAAGTGGGGGCTTGGCGGTCCCGATTCCACTGGCGCTCCATTGCGGCAGGGGGTCGATCGTTTTTTTGGATACAATTGCCAAGCACACGCACACAGTTATTACCCGTCCTATCTTTGGGACGATGATCAGCACGTTGTGCTCAACAACAACCCACCAGTTCCCGGACATGCGTCGCTTGCGAAAGGTGCTGATAAGTCGAACCCAGCGAGTTATGATATTTTTAAGGGGCAGGATTACGCACCGGACCGGATCAACGCGGCCGCGATGGAGTTTGTGAGGGACAACAAAGATCGACCCTTTTTTCTTTACTACCCCACCGTCATCCCGCATGTGGCATTGCATGTACCCGATGAGGATTTGAAACCCTATTGGGATCTTGGTTGGAAAGATCCGCCATTCACGCGGGGAAAAGGTTACGGGTACACTCCGCACTTTACCCCACGCGCAGCCTACGCTGCGATGATCACCCGCTTGGACCGGTACGTAGGGAATTTGCTGGATCTGCTGGATGAACTGAAACTGAGCGACAACACCCTCGTGGTATTCACTAGCGATAACGGCACAACGCATCTGGGTTTGGAAGTCGATTACACGTTCTTCAATAGTGTTGGCGAATTGCGTGGGCTGAAGGGATCACTTTACGAGGGTGGCGTACGTGTGCCGACGATCGTGCGCTGGCCCGGTCACGTCAAACCCGGGACGGTCAATGATCGGGTGAGTGGATTCGAAGACTGGCTGCCAACCTTGATGGAAGCAGTCGGCGGGGGCGAAACCGTTTCCGATGAGGTTGATGGCATTTCGTTGCTTGCGACGCTGAAGGGGCAGGAACAGGTTAAGCGTGAATATCTGTATCGCGAGTTCCCCAGTTATGGTGGACAGCAGACGATTCGGGTGGGTGACTGGAAAGCAGTGCGGCAGAATATGAGTAAAGGCAATCTTGAGATCGAACTCTACAATATTGCAGATGATATCAGCGAGAAGAATGATGTCGCAGCAGATTATCCTGCGGTCGTCGCCCGGTTGGAAAAAATGATGACAGAAGTAAGAACACCTTCGAAGATGTTCCCGCTCAAACCGTTGGATAGACCGG